>DBGEDL010000028.1:0-35726 GCA_048375035.1 Collinsella sp. | reverse complement strand
CGTCGAGGGCTACCGCCTCGACCAGCTGCGATTTGTTCATGTTCTATAACCTGCGCAAGACGAAGAGCACATTAAGTGCTCTTCTTTGCGTGCGGAACTTGTAGCGAACAAAGCTAAGCCGACCGACCCTAAGGTTAACTTGACTGATGATAGCAAATACGACAAGCGAGATGCCTGCGACTTGCAGGCATCTCGCTTTATCTAAATAACGTGGTTGTGAATCAACCGCTAATTGTTACCCGCCCAAACATGATCGGGTTTTCCAAGTGCCGCAGATTGCCGTGAAAGAGGAGCGACGCGTACTTTGGTACGCGAGCGACGGTTTGAACGGCAAGGTGCGGTGCTTGGGAAAGCCGCTTAGCGGTAGCTGACGCTTTGCTGGGAGTCCTTGACGACAACGTCGTGGGCGCCGCCTTCGACGATCGAGGTCGAGCTTACCAGGGTCAGGCGCGCCTTTTCCTGGAGCTCGGGGATCGAGAGGGCACCGCAGTTGCACATCGTGGACTTGACCTTGTAGAGCGTGCCGCCCACGCCGTCCTTGAGGGAACCTGCGTAGGGAACGTAGGAGTCGACGCCCTCGACGAAGCTGAGCTTCGCGGCGCCGCCCAGGTCGTAACGCTGCCAGTTGCGGGCACGCGCAGAACCCTCGCCCCAGTACTCCTTCATGTACTGGCCGTTCACGTTGACGCGCTCGGTCGGGCTCTCGTCGAAGCGGGCGAAGTAGCGGCCCAGCATCATGAAGTCGGCACCCATGGCAAGGGCGAGCGTCATGTGGTAGTCGTAGACGATGCCGCCGTCGGAGCACACGGGCACGTAGACACCGGTCTCCTCGTAGTACTCGTCGCGAGCGCGGCAGACGTCGATCAGCGCGGTGGCCTGGCCACGGCCGATACCCTTGGTCTCACGGGTAATGCAGATGGAACCGCCGCCGATACCGACCTTAATGAAGTCGGCACCGCAGTCGGCCAGGAAGCGGAAGCCCTCGGCGTCGACGACGTTACCGGCACCGACCTTGACGGCCTCGCCGTAGTTGGCGCGAATCCACTCGATGGTGCGCTTCTGCCACTCGCTGAAGCCCTCGGAGGAGTCGATGCACAGAACGTCGGCACCGGCCTCGATGAGCAGCGGCACGCGCTCGGCATAGTCGCGGGTGTTGATACCGGCGCCGACCATGTAGCGCTTGTCGCCATCGAGCAGCTCGTTGGGGTTGGTCTTGTGGCTGTCGTAGTCCTTGCGGAAGACGATGCCCATAAGGTGATCGTTGTCGTCGACGATCGGCAGGGCGTTGAGCTTGTTGTCCCAGATGACGTCGTTGGCAACCTTGAGGCTGATGTTCTTGTCGCCCACGATGAGCTGCTCACGCGGGGTCATGAATTCGGAGACCTTCGTCTGGTGGTCATCGCGGCTGGGGCGATAGTCACGGCTGGTGACGATGCCCAGGAGCTTACCCTTGGGGGTGCCGTCGTCGGTAACCGGCATAGTGGAGTGACCAGTCTTCTCCTTGAGCTCGATGACCTGCTCCATGGTCATGTCGGGGGTCAGCGTGGAATCGGACTGAACGAAGCCGGCCTTGTGATCCTTGACGGCCTTGACCATAGCGGCCTCGGACTCGGCGCTCTGGGAACCGTAAATGAAGGACAGGCCACCCTCGGTAGCGAGCGCGACACCCATGTCGACGCCCGAGACGGACTGCATGATGGCGGAAACCATGGGGATGTTCAGGGTGATTGCCGGCTTCTCACCGCGCTTAAAGCGGGTCAGCGGCGTCTTAAGAGAGACGTTGTTGGGGATGCACTGCGAGGACGAGTAACCAGGGACCAGCAGATACTCCGAAAACGTGTGGGACTCACCGGGAAAGAACGTAGCCATGTTTCTCCTTTTTCCATGCGACCGGTCGGCTGCAGGCCTCGTAGGACCCAGCCCAACCTTGGGCGCCCAATACTGGGGAAGTATCTTAACGCACTTTGACTGCTACAATGCATGATTTAAGAAGAGCACACGAGGGTTTGACGCAGGCTTTGCGTTTGCCCAGCAAACACTTTAGCGGGAAGACGTGGAGCGTATGAAGTACAAGACGACGGCAAAGTTGGTCATTCAAGCGTGCGACAAGGATTTGCCGGGCGTGTTCGGCCACGGCTGCGTCTTGCTGCTGCAGGGTATTGCCCGCGAGCACTCGCTCAACCGCGCCGCCAAGAGCATGGGCATGGCGTATTCCAAGGCCTGGCGCATTGTGAACGAGGCGGAAGGACAGCTGGGCTGCAAGCTCATCGAGCGCGACGGCGCCCGCGGGTCCACGCTCACGCCCGCAGGAGAGCGAGCCATAGCGGTCTACGAGGAGCTGCAGGCCGACATCAACAACGTCATCGCCACCAAAGCCAACGCCCTCATCGCCAGCATCAAAGGGTAGCTAATTTACGAAGGGCGTTGTCTAGGGCGGACGCTACGACCAGGGGGTCGTCGGTGCCGGCGAAGAGGCGGACGGCGCTCCCCTGCTTGCCGCGTGGGGCCGAAAGGCGCGTCGTTACGCCGCCGGCGGGCGATGCGCGAAACTCCCCCGGCAAAGTATCGAACAGCTCGCCCGCACTACGCTCAATAAGGTCAAACTCAACTGCCGGACCAAAGCCGTGCTCGAGGATTCCCGTTGCAAGCGCATGGTCGAGATGCGAGCCCAGTCCGGGGTAGCGCACGTTGCGCACCATCTCGTTGACGGCCAGATACTCGGCCAGCGCACGGGCGCGATCGAAGTGAGCCTGCATGCGAAAAATGAGCGAGTCCAGCCCCCGCTCTAGCACAGCAGCCTCATCAGCAGTCAAATCAAGCTTGGCCAAGCCACAGCCCTCAAGCAGGGCGTGCGCGCACTCGGCAGCGGCATCCACACGATGGCGCTTGAGCTGCGAGCGCGCGACCGAAGCGGCAACGAGATTGCGCGGAGCCATACCGGCGCACACGCGATCGAGCGCCTCGAGCGACAGCGCAGCACCCAGCCGCAGCGGATCGCAGCCAAAAGCCGACGCCACGGTGTTATCTACCACAAGTAGCGCGCGGGCTTCGCGAGCCACGCGACCCAGAGCGCGAAGATCGGGGACGCGCAGACCAAACCCGCCGATAGAGTTGACGAACCACCACAGGTGCGGTCCCTCGACATCAAACGAAGCATCAAAACCCTCGGACGCGGCGGCAAACGCCTCGACGGACGGCGAACCCACCAGCGCGACATCGCAGCAATCAAAGCCGTGCACAAACGCATCGGCAAAGTCATCGGCAAACGCAACCAGGCGGTCACCGGGACGCACAATCCCCAGCTGCGACAGCGCTGCCGGCACATGCGGGGCCGCAAGCAACCGCGCCTCACGCGCGCCTGTCCTCAAAGCCCAGGCCCCTTCTAGCTGTTGCACGTTCACACGGCACCGTCCCTTCATAAGCAAAAACCCACGATGCGGGTGTTCCCCGCATCGTGGGCAACGGCTGCAGTATAGCGCCGATATGCGACGACTCGCCTAAATGCTGAGCGTATGGTAGTTTACGTTCGCACCCGGGGCGTCAACGGTCACGCCATAGGCCTCGGGATAGATGCGCGTCGAAAACACGAGCGCGCCATCGTTCACAAACACCTCGACCGACGAGACATCGCCGACAATACGCACGTTACGAACCTCGTCGACGGGCTCCCAGCGCACGGTACGACCGCAACCGGCAGAAGCGCGACCTTCATCGGTAAATCGAATCTCAAAGCGCGCGGGCAGTTCGCCCTCGGCGGACACAAACGCCAGATTCAGCTCGCTATCAACGGTCGCGGTAAACGCGCCGTCGACACCGCCAACAATAACGTCAAAGCAGGTATCGCCGGCAACCTCCAACGAGCCCTCCCCCACACGCACCGAGGCATAATGGCACTCGATCTCACGCGCCGGCTGCTGCAGCACCACGCCGCCGTCACCGGCCGTAAGCTCGCGCGGCACCGTCATGCAGTGCTGCCAGCCGCACACCACGGTGGGTACGTTGCCATAGGTCGGCTCATCGGGCATGCCCATCCAGCCGATCAGAATGTGGCGACCGTCCTCGGTCGTGAACTCCTGCGGAGCATAGAAGTCAAAACCGGCGTCCCACAGGCGGAACTCGCCCAGCTCATAGACACCGTCACCACCGGTAATGTCGCCCGTTACAGGCATGTAGCCAGCAGCGTATACGTTGCCGCGGTCCCAACGACCGCCCTCGAGCCCCTGGGGAGAGAAGGAAAGGAACTTTGCCGGTACGCCGCAATCCGCCTTAAGCTCAAGATACCCCGGGCACTCCCACATAAAGCCGAAACGCTCGGGCGTAGACACACGGCTCTCGAGCTCCCAGTTCAGCATATCCGCCGAACCATACACCAGGATCTCGCCCACATCGCGCCCGGCACCCTCGCCGTGCATCGCGCAAAAACGGCTCTCGACATGCGGGCCATCCACGCGACGACGTGCGCCCAGCACCATGTGATAACGCCCGTCCGCGTCACGCCACACCTTGGGATCGCGCACATGGCAGGTCAAGTCCTCGGGATAATCATCGGACGCCAGCACCACGCGCTTTTGGCTGAACTCCCGACCGGCAAGGCCGTCAACGCTCTCGACGTAAACAGTATCGGCACGACGGCCGGTATTGACGTAGTCGTACGTCCCGTCCGCATCGGATAGTTTCACATTGCCTGTGTACAGCACGCGAATGCGACCGTCCTCGGCAAGCGCGGAGCCCGAATACACACCGTGGCAATCGAACGGCTCGTCGGGCAGCAGCGGGGCGCCAACGTAGTCCCACGTCATAAGATCGCGACTCGTCGCATGGCCCCAGACCTTAACGCCACCCTCGACATCAAAGGGCGCATACTGAAAGTACGCGTGGAACATGCCGCCCGCTTGGCAAAGACCGTTGGGGTCGTTGAGCCAGCCAGCCGGCGGCATAATATGGAAGCGCTGGCCATACACGCCATGACCGCACTCAGAAGCGGCAGCGTCAACAGCTGCAACCAGCTTTGCAAGGTCGCGGCCAAGTGCATTAGACATATCAAAGTCCTAACGGATCGAAAGTTACAAGGCGCCAGAGATCGGCACCAGATACGGGAAACGCCCGCGAGCATACAACCCGCGGGCATCCCCTCAATCAAAAGCTCTTAGGCCTGATCGGAAGCCTTGGGCTCGTCCTTGTACAGGACAAACGAGATGCCAAAGGAAACCAGCGCGGCGACCGCAAACATGATCGCGTACTGCACGGGCTGGGCCAGGCACAGCAGGATACCGAAGATGCCGGTAACGCCGGTGCCGGAGGCGGCCAGCGAAGTGAGCGCGCAGACCAGGGCACCGCAACCGCCGCCGATGCAGCCGGCGATGAAGGGCTTAAAGAAGCGCAGGTTCACACCAAAGATGGCCGGCTCGGTAATACCCATAAAGGCGGACAGAGCCGAAGGAAGCGCCAGGCCCTTGATCTTGGCATCGCGGGTTTTAAAGGCAACGGCAAGCGCTGCGCCACCCTGGGCGATATTGGCAGCACTGGCGATAGGCAGCCAGTAGGTCACGCCGTACTGGGCGAGCTGGCCCAGGTCGATGGCGGTGTACATCTGGTGGATACCCGTGACGACCGTGGGGGCATAGAACAGGCCGACGATAAAGGAACCGATGCCGAAAGGCAGGGTCAGCAGGGCCTGGATCAGACCGAGGATTGCGTTCTCGGCCCAGACGAAGATGGGGCCGACGGCAACGAGCGTCACGAGCACGGTCACGAACACGGAGACGAGCGGTGTCACAAAGAGGTCGAACATCTCGGGAACGATCTTGTGCAGGCGCTTCTCGAGGAAGGCCAGAATGGCGCAGGCGATAACGATGGGGATCACATGGCCCTGATAGCCGACCCACTCAAAGCTGTACAAACCGGGGATGACGTTGACCATGGTCTGCACGCCCTCGGAGGCAACCGTGTAGGCGCTCTGCAACGAGGAGTTGATGAACGCACCACCGACGACGGCACCCAGATACGGGTTGGCGCCGAAGGCCTTAGCCGCGGAGTAGCCGATCAGGATCTGCAGAATGCCAAAGGACGTTCCCGAGACCAGGTCGGCAATCTTGTAGATAAAGTTATTGGTGTCGAGCGCGATAAAGCCGTTGGAGGCCATAAAGCTGAGGGCACTCATAATGCCCAGCAGCAGGCCCGAAGCCACGATGGCGGGGATGATGGGGACAAAGACGTCGCCGAGCACCTTAATTGCTCGCATAAAGATGTTCTGCTGCTGCGCCGCGGCCTCCTTGACCTCGGCCTTGGTGGCAGCCTCGACGCCGCTGAGCGCAATGAACTCGTCGTAGACCTTATTGACGGTGCCAGTGCCAAAGATAATCTGGAGCTGGCCCTGGGCCTCAAAGACGCCCTTAGCGCCGTCGATATTCTCGAGGGCCTCCTTGTCAACCTTGGCGTTATCGGCAATCACCAGGCGCAAACGCGTGGCGCAATGCGCGGCAGAGACGACGTTGTCGGCGCCACCGATGTTGTCGAGCACCTCTTGGGCTGATTTGCGGTAGTCCATGACTTCCCTTTCCTCCAACGGGCGCATTTGCACCCGGCCATCTTTGACACTTACACTGTAATCGTTTTCAGTTTCATATGTCTGTAATCGTTTTCATAGTAGGGTGAACGGTAGAAAAAGGCCGGCGAAAGGTAGTTTTAAGGCAAAAACAGGCGACTCAGAGGCAGACAGACGTGCCCAAAACCTAGACATTCATAAGCTGATGGCCGAGTTTGAGCGTCTTGAGACCGCTCTCCCCCTCAACGCCATCGAGCGTGTTGAGCAACATATTGGTCGCCTCGACGCCACTGGTCAGATACCCATAGTGCACGGTGGGAATGCCGCCCGTCAGCGCGCGCAAAAACGCGTTGTCGCCAAAACCGCTTACGCGGTGTATGCCCTCACCCATGCCGCGAACCTCATCGATAGCACGCAGAGCGCCCGCCGCCATGGTGTCGGTCGCGCAGGCGATAAACGAAACGTCGGGAGCAACGGAAAGCAGCTCACGCGCCGCACCATAGCCCGAGTCGAGCGTAAACGAGCCCAGACGAATCAAGGCGGCATCGAGCGGGTTACCCGCTGCGCGCAGGCCGGCCTCAAAACCGCGACGGCGGTCATAACCGGCCGCGCGGTCCTCTTCGGTAACTCCGATGTAGGCGATCTTGCCATCCACCCGACCCGCTAGCGCGCGGCCGAGCTCAAAGGCGGCCTCGTAATCGTCGTGATAGACGCACGCCGCGCCCTCAACATTCTGGCCAATCAACACAATGGGTACACGGCACGACCCAATAGCGCGACGGTGCTCGTCGGTGATCATGGTTGCCACCAACACAATGCCGTCAACCGGGTGGTTTTGGAATAAATCGAGGTATTCGAGCTCACGATCGGCCGCGTTGTCGGTGTTGGCAAGCAGCATCTGGTAGCCACGGCGACCGAGCACCTGGCCAATGCCGGCGGTAATGCGGCTCACGGATTCCGAGTTGATCTTGGGCACGATGACGCCGATGAGCTTGGTGGAGCCGGTGCGCAGCGCACGAGCCTGACTGGACCGCACGTATCCGGTCAGCTCAATCGCCTGTTTAATGCGCTCGGCCTTGTCCACCGAGATATATCCACCGTTGAGGTAGCGCGAGACGGCGGCACTCGAAACGCCAGCCAACTCGGCCACATCTTTCATCTTTACCACGAGCACCCCTGTCATTGAAATCGCTTTCACCATGATACCCGTGACGGCGCTTCGGATAAATCAATATCACCCAGGTCGAGCAAACGTCAGCGAGCGGGCAGCTGCCGTGGCGAGGTGCCGCGAAAGAGGAGCGAAGCGTACTTCATGTACGCGAGCGACGGTTTGAGCGGCAGATCGCCCGGCAGATGCCCGCGCAGCGTCGAGCGGTCCGGCGTTCGTTAGAACGCCGGAACATAGTTATCCATGATACTCGCCGTTGTACTGGATGAGGGTCAGGTCCTCCACGCCATCGAGCGTGCGAATGGCGTCGGCATAGGGCATGTCCACGCCATCTGAGAACACCTCGACGGCCATCTCGACTTTGTCGCCGCGCATCGTCGTGGACTTGACGGTGAACTTGGTGCGCCCAAATGCACGCACGATATCATCGCCAGTGGTCTGACCCGTGTAGTGGATGACCATCATGTAAACGCGCGCCTTGTCCTGGTGGCTCGCAAAGCCGACGATCATCACCACGATCACAACTGCCGTGAGCCCCACGAGCGCATACATGCCGGCACCTGCCGTAATACCCGTGGTAATGGCCCAAAACAGATAGAGCAGGTCGAGCGGGTCCTCGACCGCCGTACGATAGCGGACGATAGACAGAGCACCGACCATACCGAGCGAGATGACCACGTTGGTCGAAATCGCGAGCGTGACCATACAGGTAAGCACGCACATGCCTACAAGCGTAACGGCAAAGCTGCGCGAATACACCACGCCGGTAAAAAAGCGCTTGTACACGTAATAGATCAGGATGCCCATGGCGAGCGCCACGAGCAGCGAAAGGCCAATCTTGGCAGGGTCGACCTGGCCAAACGCCTCCAAAACGGAGTTCTTAAAAAAGTCTCTGGTGCTCATGGTCTAAATATCCCCTCGGTTCTCAAAATCCGATTCCCAGTAGTTAAAACCGCGCAGGTAGGCGGTCTTTTCGTAACACAGGCAGTACTTGGAGACCGCCGTAAGCTCGGCCGCGCCCGGCGGCACCATATCGCGCACCAGCTGCGGACAAAACTCGGTAAACTTGACCTCCATCACCAGCTTGCCGGGCTCCAGGACCGGCAGCGCGGGCAGCGTCGCGTCAAAGATATCGAAGCTTCCCACCGCGGCACGCACGTTCATGTCAAACGTGATGCGCACGGTGCCCCCGTCCATCACCCACGGCTCGCGCTCGTAATCCACGATGGTCCGCGGGCGCATCATGTTACAGATGCACTCGATGTAGAACTCGCGGCAGAGTTGGTGCGGGCTCCTCAGCAAAAAGTCGTAGTCGCCGGCCAGGATCTGCTCAAACTCGCCACGCGTAAGTGGCGCGTCCTCCTTGTAGATCCAGCTACCGTACTTCTTTTTTCGCTCGAGCTTAATCACCTTGTCGCTGCCGTTATAGATGCGCACGCGATACTTTTTGCGCATGAGAATGCCAGCGTCTTTTTCCTCGTAGGCCGAGTTGCAGTAGTCGTCAAAGTACAGGCTGCGAATGGTGTAACCGCCCGCCCGCGCGTGCTTGTCCAGCTTAAATACCGGCGCCATGCGACAGGCAAGCGCGGCGTGTTCGCCCTCGTTAATGAGATATTTGAGCTCGTGGCGGTAACGCTCCTGCGTGGTTCGCGCAGACGGAGCCGCCAAGCGCTCAAGCAGCGCGCTAGCCCTCCTCATACGTGTCCTCCACGACCTTACCGCCGTCTTGCACGTAAAAACACTTCATGCCGTAGTGCTTGCCGTCGTCGGTCAGATAGTAGTCAAACGCATCTTGCGTATAACCGTCGGAGTTGGTGGCACGCACGCGCACAAAATACTGGCCGGCATCGGGCGCATCGCAGGTCACCTCGGGAAGCAGCACGTCCTCGGCCTTAAAGACCACGTCGCTTATGGCATAGTCGCGCGCGAGCTCTACGGTGTAGCGAATGTCGCGCGCCTCAAAGTCGTAGGACGCATCCCAGTTAATGCGCAGCTTACCGTTATCGATCTGCGGCACGCCGATGTAGAACGGCATGGGCTTTTTAAAACTATCGCGAAAGCTCTTGTAGTTCTCCTCGATCTCGGAGGGAATCGCCGCGGCGATCTGCTCGTATTGGTCCTTGGTGACAGGCAGATTGTCGATATCGGGCGAAGCAAAGACCAGAGATTCAGTCACCTCGCGGTAGTGCTTGATCATCTTGGCCAGGCGAGTCTCGGTCAAATACGAGCGCAAGTCCTTGACGGCACGGTCGAGTTCGCTGCGGAACGACTTGCTGCGCAACGCGCGGTTAAACAGCACGTTGCCCCAGTAGTTGCTTGCACCGCGCTCCCAGCTCGCGTAGTCCGAAAACCCGGTAAGAGAAAGCTCCAGCTTACGCAGCATGCCGTCGTTATCCCAATCCAGGATGTACCAAACCTTGGAGTAAAGCGGGCTGTACAGATAGCAGTTACGGTTCTGCGTATCGCAGTTGCCCGTCAGAATCTGAAACGCCATCCAATAGACCAGGTTCTCGGTGTCGAAGTAGGTGTCGAGAACATCGTCGATCTTTTGAGTATCGTCGTTGAGCGCATCGAGCATCTCGATCAACTTGGTATGGTCCGAATCGCCCTTTATCTCGAGCATGCCCTCAAACGCCGTCTGGTTATAGTCGGGGTCATCCGCCAGCTTAATGGTGTCCTCGTAGCGATGGAAATCGAAGCTGTTCACCTTGTACAGGTGCCCGCTCTTATCCAGGCCATGTGCCTTAAGCGCCGTCTTGTTGAGCTGCTCCACCTGCGTAAACAGGCCGTAGTCCTCAAAGGTGTCGTTGGACTTTTCGGTCTGGTCACACACCCACAGATGCACAAACTGCGTGCGCAGGCCCATCATCTGAGGAATCCCACGGATAAGGTCGTAGGCCATCTTGTTGCGAAAACGCATACCCTCGCCCATATGCTTGTTGAGCGCAATCGCGCGCTGTTGGCGCCAGGTACCCTTGCCCTTTTTGAGCTCCACCTTGTAATTCTTTTGCGAGTTCATGCTCGACGTCTGGCCGCGCACCTGCACGGTGGCATTGGGCGCTTCCTCGCCATAGCCAACCTCGCCGGCCACCGGGCCGTCTTCGTCGCCCGCCTGCAGCAGGCCCATAACCTGATAGCGCGTCACGCCCATGTCGGCATAGTCATACACCGAGTACGTGTTGATCTCGGCCCAGCTGTGGTCGGTGTTCTCGGAGCTGTTGCCGCGCGAGACCGTCAGGTACATGGTCACAATGCCCGAGTCGTCGTAAACCTCGTACAGCTCATCTTTATCGCGCAGGTGCTTGGACTGGTCGGAGGCCTCGGCCTTTTTAATCTTGTCCTGCTTTTTGACCTTTTTAGTCGAGGATTCGTCCTGAGACGAGCAGCCCGAAAGCAACAGCGCGCCGGCAGCTGCCTCGATCAGGCAGCGGCGAGACATTATCCTATCGGTCATCAGAACCTCCCCAATGTTTTTGGTACAGGCGAACCACCATACGTTCAAACGCACTGCGCGGCTCACCGCCCGCGCGCTTGTCCTCGTAGCATTGCTCAACACGGTCGAGCACCCGGCCAAGTTCGGTAAACCAGCCCGTCTTGTCGGTCGCCACAATGGGCTGCTGGCTCAGGATACGATACGGCAAGTTGGCGGTATAGGTATCGAGCCGCAGCAGCGCCACGATAAAAAACACTGCTGCACCCAACAAAAAGCCAAAGCCGTAAAACTGCTGCGGCAAGAGCAAAGAAACGGCAGTCGCCAGCCCGGCCACACCGGCAAACAGCCCCGAGGCCAGCACGGCCCCCTTGTAGTCGGTAAAGTACAGCAAGATGAGCAACACCGTATTGCCCACGGCATACAGGCCGTAGCCCACGCACAGCGTGCGAAAATACCCGTGCATCAGGTTGTTAAAGCCCAACGGTAGGGCCGACAGCACCGTGGTCTCGAGCGAAATGACCGCCGCCGTCACAAACAGCTGCTTGAGCGCACAAAACCGTAGTTCTCTGTTGAGCGTGGCAAGCATTTCCTCCTCGGCCACCACAATGTCGCCCACCACGCCACCGTCGTTGAACAGGCTGTAGTAGTCGCGGTAGCGCGGATAGAAGTTGACCTCGACCGAGACCACAAAGTTGACGGACGTGACCAGGATCGTCAAAAACGCGATGAGCGCCGGCACATCGTGGTAGGGCGCACCATAAAACAAGCCCTTGACCTGCACGCCAATGGGACCGGCCCAAATTATCACCAAGTGCGCAAAGAGACCCAGGTTGGTAAACAAGCCCGTGAGCGCCAGCGGAATAAACTGATCGAGCCACTGCAAAAAGAGCCAGGGGCTGCGTTCGCTCTGCGGAAAATATCGGTACAGCAGCACCACGTCCCAGGCGAGCATGACGCCGTAGCCCAGAGCAATTGACGCCAAAAGGCCCTCGACCGGCGGCAGCCCCAGCGCCAGCGCGGCCAGGGCGCACAGGCACGCCACGCCAATGGCAACCGCAAAGCTGCATAGGATACCGCGGTAATCCTTGATGGCCGTGAGGTAACTCATGCCGTTCCAGTTGACAATCATAATGTTAAACAGCCACAGGCACAGCAGTCCCTGCAGCAGCGTGGCGCCCGAGAACAGCAAAAAGACGCCGTAGAGCACGGTGCCCGCAACGAGCATGATGGCATTAGACCCCCAAAACGAAGGCAGGATCTCATCCTCGCGCTCGGCAAAGAGCATGTCGGCCAAAAAGCGCGTGACCGGCATAGAGAAAAAACTCGTGAGCGTGAGCGACGCCAGCAGCGTATAGGTCACCATGCACACCAGCAGATCTTGGTTGGCACGGCCCACACCCCACAGACCGCACAGCACCAAGATACCCACCTGGAGCAGCACGCCCAGCAGCATGGGGCCCGTACACACAATGCCAGCGTAGCCATAGGCGCGCATCGTGGCAAACAGACCCTTGCGCCTAAACAGGCGCTTGAGCTCAAAACCGATTCCGGCCACCGGCTACTCCCCCTCTCTGGGCAGGTCAAACGCTTGCGCCGTCTCGTCGTACAGCGCGCGATAGTTGGCGAGCATCTGCTCGTGCAAGAAGTACGTGGCAACGCGACGCTGGCCGCGCTCCCCCATCTCAATGCGACGAGCGCGGCTTGTGCACATGCGTTCCATGGCATCGGCCAAGCCCTTGCGATACATAGGCGGCGTCACAAAACCCGCCACGCCAAAGTCGTCGCCCGGGGCGCCTTCGAGAAGCTCGCGACAGCAGCCCACCTCAGTCGTCACGCAGGGACGGCGCGCTGCAAGCGACTCCAGCACGCTGAGCGGCTGGCCCTCGGAGATGCTCGTCAAAATGGTAAAGTCGAGCTTTTCCATGTACTCGACCACGTTGACGCGGCCGGTAAAGATCAGGTCGCGCACGCCCAGGGTTTCGACCAGCGCGTGGCACTCGGCGCCGTACTCCTCGTCGTCCACGCCGCCCATGATGTGCAGGCGCACCTTGGGCAGGCGCTCGTGCAACTCAAAGAAGGCATAGATCATGGTCTTGACGTCCTTGATGGGAGCCAGACGCACTACCGCGCCAATGTCCACCCAGCCGTCATCGGGCTTTAAGGGGATGTCCTTAAAGCGGTCGAACTGGATGCCGTTGGGGATGACCAGGCATTTGTCCGCATCGCAGCCCATATCGATCTGCATCTTGCGGGCGTTATGGAACAAACTCGTCACACGGAAGGCGCGGCGATAGATCTCCTCCGAAAGCAGGTAGAAAAAGCGAATCCAGCGGTCCTTAAATGACGGCACCACCCAATCGGCGCGAATGATCTCTTCCTCGCGCTCGCGGGTATAGATGCCATGCTCGGTCAGCAGCACCGGCGCATGGTGAACGCTTGAGCCCAGGCAGGCGAGCAGGCCACCGTAGCCGGTCGAGATGGCATGGTACACATCGGCCACCGGCACCTCGCTGCCCAACAGGTAGAGCACGGGCAGCAACATGGAGCGCATGGTATGAAATGCATCGGCAAAGGGCGTGTAGGGATACTCGGCCAGGCACACGTCGCGAAAGATATCCATAAACGTGCGGCTCTGCAAAAACGAGAGCGGATGCACGCGACGGCGGTGGAAGATATCGAATAACACGTCCCAGTCCGGATTGGAGAGCGACACCAGACGGCGTAGCGCCTCGCGCTCACGGTCGTTAAAACTGGCTTCATGTTGCTCGCCCGAAAGCCGCAGGGCATCGTCCAGGAACACCTCGTGCACCTCGACCACGTTGCCGGGCAGCTCGTAGACAAACTTGCCACGGTCGGCAGCATGCGCGCCGATCACCCACAGCACAAACTCGTGCTCGGGCATGGCCGTAATGTAGCCATGCATCCAGGTAGATACGCCGCCGTGCACATAGGGGTAGCAACCCTCGAGTACCAAGCAGATTCTCATTTATCGCCACCCTCCTTGCGCTCGATCGTCACGGTCTTATCATTTGCCTTGAGCAGATACAGATTGCCCGTAAGGTGCGTCAGTTCGCCACCCGTCACCGCACCCGGCTCGCCATTATTAACGCGGAACATGAGCCACGCCTCGTCGTGGAAATTGCCCAGGCTGAGCGTCCAGGCATCCGCACTGGTATCCACGTTCACCGTAACCGACGAAAAGCGCTGGATGGCACCGGAGCACTCCGACGCCGTCTGGTGCCGCAGGTCGGGCGCGGATTTGGTAAGCCACTCCAGGAAGTCGACCAGGCCGCCCTTGTAGACCTCCCAGCCCTCCTTGGCTCCGAGATCGGGGTCCAAAAGGTCGTCCGGGTGCATAAAGTGCGTGCTCACGTAGTGCATGTTGAGCTCGGACACGGCGGCCAGGCGCATATAGGAATCGTCGACCATGCCGCCCGAGACAATGCGCGGCTGCTCCACAATGCCGTCGCTCGCCACGCCAAACTCCTGCACGTACGGCAGGTCGGTACCGTCCTCAAAGTACGTACTGGCGATGGTCTTAATGCGCGGAACGTCGGTGCCGATGAGCTTGCGCGCTCGGGCCGAAAGGATATTCGACGGCGGTACGTAAACCGAGCCGTGAGCGTTGGGCAGGACCTCGTCCTGAAACGCGATAAGTTCGTTGAGCGAAGCGACGAGCGTCTCTTTGTTCTTCCAGGTCTTGTAGACGTACAGCGTGCCGTAGTCGGTGTCCCAGAGCGCGAGCGGCTGATGGTTGTAGCCGTGAAAGCCCAGCTCTCCGCCCATCTGCAGCAGCATGCCGCCAAAATAGCGGAACTGCGTGGTATCGGGTTGGCGCGCGGGCTCGGTCTGGTTGACCGCGTCCTCGTAGTTTTCGATCATCACGCCGGTATAGCGAATGCCGTATTTTTGCGCGAGCTTTTGCAGATCGGGCCACCAGACCTTAGTGTAAAAATCCGCAATGGAAAGGCCGTAGTCACGCTTGATATAAGTACCATCGCCCGAGGGCACGGGGCTAGGAAAGTCGTCCAAATAGAACACGGCGCTGTTGATGACCGGATAGGCCGTGGCATCACCCAGCAGGCTGATCGCCGCGGCGTAAAAACCGCGCATGACCTTGTCATAGATACCGATATTGCACACCACGGTGCGCCCGCTACCGCAGTCATTGGACCAAATGAGCGGGGCGCCCGCATCGCCGGTCATAGCCCACACACGAGCCGTCTCGCGCAGCGATACCGAAAGCGACGAATCAAAGGGGTCCGAGAGCTCGTAGCGCTCTCCCCCGCCCAGCATAAAGTCCTCACTCGGCACAATGCTTTCGGCTTTTACATAGTCATATCCGGCCGATTCAATGCCAAGCTTGGAGGCAATCACTTGCAGATAGCTCGAGTTATCCGGCGGCATGGCGAGCATAAGCGAACCGCCGGCACTCACCCAACTCATAATGTCGCTCAGGTGCGTACTGAGCCCATCAAGCGACGGCATGAGCAAAATCACGCGATCGAAGGAGGTCAGCGAGGGAATGGCATCCGCGCCATCCAGGGCAAGGTCAACGTCGCGGTGCGCGATCTTCATGTCGAGCAGGATCTGGTCGAACTGCTCCTTTACGTCCTCGACGCCCGCTTGATCGGAATCGGTAATGACCAGGCACGTGGGCTTTTGGCCAAAGATTGCCGAGGAGGCAGGCACCGCATCGTTGGCGGCAAGCATCCCCAGCTTATGCTGGCCCGCACTGTACTGTACGCCGGCGCGCTCCACCAGCAGCACGGCCGCCATGGCAATAAAGACCGCCCACACCACAAGCAGCCCCATCCAACGAAAGCGGCCTGCACGGTCGCGGATATGTTGCGCCACGCTCATCCGACCTCCTCCCCGTCGCGCCAAAACGCCAACTTTTCGCGGTTGTCGGCGCTCAAATACACATGTTGCTTGTCAATCGCATCGATCACACGGTGAACCTCGTCACCGTCGCGGCGCATCACGGCCAGGCGCAGGCAAAGCATCCAAACCTCCTGCTCCTCGGGCACGTCGAGCACCAGCTGGTCGGTCACGGCCTGCGCTTCGTCGATCTGTCCGACATCGGCCAGCGCCGTCGCGTATCGAATGCGCAGCTCAAGGGTATCCTCGCGCTCGCAGCGACGCGCAAGCAGGCGCGCGTACTGTTGGCGCTGAATCTGAGCCACGCGCCCCTCAGCCAAGCCCGAGCCCAAGTATTCACCAAGAAAATCGCAGTATTCGTTGAGTTTTTGCGTGCTCGGGTCCGTCTTAAAGGCACGCTCCAGCTGCTGCAGTTTAAGGTCGGACTCTTTGGAGATCTGCGCCACCGCCGTCGCGGCATAGTGCGCCACCTCAACGTCGTCGTTAAGCTTAGCCGCCTGCAGCTGCGCCAGGTAAGCGTCGGGCTCCTCGGTGAGCATGCAGAGCATTAGGCGGCGCCGGTATGCCGGGTCGTTGACGATGAGCGCCTCCTCGAGCGGCACTACGCCTGCATCGTCCTCACCACTCGGTACCGACATACTGCGATGCAGGTCATCGTTAAAGCGCAGCGACTCCAACGCAGACTCTTTCAGCCCCTCGCCAAACACCGCGCCGCGGACCGATAGCAGAACCACCAGCAACGGGCCCCACAGCGGCACCAGCACTATCACAGCCAGCATGTGTCCGCGCACCGGCAGCAGGCCCAGCTTCATGAGCGTCCACAGCATCAGGCAAACCAGCGCATGAATCAGCAGCAAGACGGCAGCAACGACAAGCGAGATCAAGCGGCACCCCCCTCACCGTCACCGGTGTAAGAGATGTGCTGCAGCAGCTCCACGATGTCCTCGCCGTCGACGGGTTCCACCGCAATCTGTTTTGCGCTCAGGCGCTCGCGGATAATGGGCAGATCGCACGCCTTTGCCTGGCGCATAAGCAGGTAGAGCACGTCGCCGTCGACCAAGCCCGCCGCGTCGCTCTCGCGGATTGCCGACCCAATTGCGCCCACCAGCTCGCCGACAGGCTCCATGCCCGGCACCACGCGCAGGAGCAAAAAACTCCCCATCTTGCTATCTGCCAGCGCCTGCGCCGCCGCGAGCTCTTGGCCAAAGGCAGCCTGCTTGAGCACGCAAGTGCCGTCAACGCAGCGTTTATCCTGCGCCACCGCCTCATAGTCAAAGGCACGGCCCAGCGCGCTTTCGACCAGGCCGCACAAGATGCGGAACAGGTTTTGATAATAGAGGGTCATTTGGTTTTCGGCAGCACGACGCACAAAGATCAACACGGCGGGTGCCCCGTCGCGCTCGATCGTGTATCCAAACATGGGAAGCCCCGGCGTCAGCTCGCGGTTCACCCACAGGTTCGAACGGCCCCCGTCGCCCAAAAGAGATGCAAGCTGCTCAAGCGTGAGCGAACGTGCGGCATCTTCGGCAATCGCGGGACTTGCTGCCACCAGGCGAGCAAATGCCCCTCCCGAAACATGGTAGATCGCCACCGAATCGTTCTCGAGGATCTCGCCCAAAAGCTCGCAGCACTTGCGATAGATGTCGCGCGGGTTGAGCACGTCGAGCTCCTGCGTCACGGCAAAGATCTTGCCAAAGCTGTCGTGGCGACCCACAATCTGGCGCCTGTACGCGCGCTTGTCCTCGATCGCGTCGTGGTAAAGCTGTGTGAGGAACGTATTGCGATTACGCACGAGCTCGTTTTGATCGCGCTCCGCCCTAATGGCTTCGCTGTTGCGCAGCTGCACATAGCCGCACACGGCACCCACCTCAAAGTACGCAATAAACGGCAGCCAGTTGGACGGCTCGTAGAACAGGCCCTGGAAGGTATAACCGTACTGAGTAAAGTAGCTCGCGGCCAAACCCACCGACGCCAGCAGCGCCGCAACCAGGCCAAAGTCCAAGCCATACAGCGTGCCGATCAACACCACGTAGAGCAGGCGATAATCGAGCACGTTGAGCTGGGCCGATTGTGAGAACAGATGCTCCAGCACCTCGAACAGAACCCAGGCAACGCCCGCCTCCAGGCATTTGATGGGCAGCGAGCGCATCTGGATGCGGTCGATGGCGGCACGCAAGGGGTTGACCTTCTTCGCGCGGCCAGCATCCCAACGCGCTTGAATGGTCGAAAGATCGCGCAGCAAGTCGTAACGCTGAAACCAGCCATAACGTACGCGAACGACGTCGCTGACGGGCAGGGCGTAGCCGGCAGAATCGCCATAGGCAACTGAAAGCCCTGGGAACAGCGCCTTGAGGGCCTCGCCCACCTCACCTGACGCGTGATGGAAGGTATCGGCAACGTCGAGCGTCTCAAAGTTACCATCCCAGCTATCGAAGATGCGGCGCACCAGCACCGCAAGCTCCTCGGCACACAGCAAGGGAAACGCCGCATCCTGCGCGCCCTGTAGAGCGACCGATCCGGTTAAGCACGCGTCGAACAGCGGTGCCAAAAACGGGTCCTCCAGCGCGGCAGACGCGGTATACAGGAACGGCACGCGCAGGATCTTGGTCTGAACACCCTCGCGAGCAGCGTAGTAGCGGCAAAGGTCGTTTGCCGCGCGGGCGATAATGCCCTTGCCCGTTCGCCCCGCAGCATCGGCGGCACCCTCGGCACCCGCGGGCCCCGCTACATACAGCAGTTGGACCCGGCGACCCGCGCACGCACGAAAGACCGAGCGCAGCGTCTCGATATCGCCCACGGTATCGGTATGCGGGGTAAGGTAATTAGACAGGTAGACCACGCGGTCGAACTCGTAGGCCTGATCCAGGTGTTGCAGAAGCTCTTTCCACGAGGCATGGGGCGATGACTCGTCGCGGCGCGCTTCCGCGGCAGCGACGACCTGGACATGGTCCCCGGGGAACGCCTTGGCACAAAAGTCATCGTCAACATATGCGGTGTTGCCAACAACCAGCACCTCCATGGCGCACCCCTCCCCTAAAAACCACTTTTGTCATAGTCAAACATGCGTATTGTACGCTGTCAACGCGAGCTGGAGCGCCTTTAAGGCTGTTTTAAGAACTTTTTTAAAGGATGTGGGGACATCGAGAGCTAGATAGTGAATCCAATCTGTGGCAGATAAAGTGGCCCCCACACTCCACCAGCTGCGACATTTTCAATAAAGCCTCTTGCATAGGAATACAGGTCCTGCATACCGGTGCTAAGTGCTTCTCTGTCAAAAGCATCGTCATCTAAATTCGCAGGAGCGCGATATATGCCAGAAACGGATATTTCGGAACGATAGTAATGACCTTCATTGCTGGGTAGAAGCTCTATAACTAAATTGAGCTGGCGAAACCTGGTTCCGTTTTCGTCCGAAAATGCGCTGGTGATAGCATTTCTGACGTTGCATTCGACGCCAGACTTATTGACGCCCTCTTTCGGAGTCATTCCGCCATCAAATGAAAAACTATCCACTTTTCTAGTCACGCATGTAATCAGCGGAGATTCAATGCGTTGCTTCTGTAGCGTTTCCATTTACATCTCCAATCGAAAGGCATTCTCTTCTGCCAAAGGAGTCGAGTCCCTATAAGCCGGGGCTTCTCCTCCCTGTATCACCGAAAATTGTGATGTATTAAGTCCCGAGGTCGTCTCATCAGAAGAAAGACCCAGATATTTGCGAACCTCGGGGACGTCTCGAATGAGCTTCATAAGATTATTTGCGGTAATAGACTGTTGTGACGCCCCGTTCTCCCAACGAGATGCCGTTGGTTTTGAAACCCCTAAAAGCGACTCAAATTCATGCTGAGTTAAACCGAGATCAGAGCGCAAATCTTTAATATCGGAGGGAGAAAGAAGTTCATGTGTCTTGGCATATTGCGAAGCCAGCGCATGGGCGAGCTTAGTCGCCTCTGCAGCGGTCATTTCATCGTTGCCGCACTCACAAATATAATGCTCAATTCCTTTTACCGTTATTTGCTCGCCACGGTATGATTCAGACATTGGCGCCGTGGTAAATTGCATTTCTTTGCCACATTCCATGCAACGCATGGCTCCTCCTTTAATGAATATATCCATCGATGTTCGCAGACAAAACGTTCAAATGTGCATTGCCTTCAGAATCAATTGAAAACTTAACGTACCAATCCTCGCATTCAAAACCTCGGCACTCATAGACATCTGCGTAAACACCATGCAAAGGGCCATCCATGTCGAGCGCAATGGATTTTCTAAAGTCGCCAGGCTCCAGATAATCAAAAAGGTCAGCAAGGAAATGGTCGATGTCCAGATAACCAAACTGGTTCATCAGGTGCCTGCGCACCCTACCGTTTACCATCATCTTTCCCAAACGAGCTAAAGACTTCGCTTCGTCAAGTGAATATGTCGGTCGGAGCTTGGTTCGATTCATAACCACCCCTTAGTTAGCATAATGCTAACTATATTCGTCTTGTTGCCAATTGGCAACTCTATATAACGGTCCACGCCAGGCGCATTAACGCCCCTATTTTGCGTCTATCCGGAAGTGCGGGGCAAGACGGAGATCTGGGGACCAGACCTCGGTCTTGCCCTTCCACGACCTGCGGTTTTGTCGTCACAATACGAGTTGTGCTCGGAGGTTTTCGATTGTTCCCAGCACATCCGAAATGCGAGGCCCTGCAAAGCATGTTCTAGCAACATTAGCGGCATCCGCGACAACATCCAGTTGCCGCGGAAACGTCAAAGGACCGTTGTCGGAAACCGAACAACGGCCCTTCTTTGTCTCCGCCTCACGCAAAGTGCACGACGACTGTATCACTGAGGACATCCTCTTCAACCAGATCAAAAAACGCAATTCGTGCTTTGAGCTAACTGATAGGAACTTCAATTCTAGATCGTGCTATACAAACGCCGTTCCTAACCGCATAGCACTCGACATAATGTGGGCCAACAAAATCAGTCCTCTCGTCATGGAAGCCATCTTTATTGCCACGTTGAATTTCGCCTCGGATGCAGTTTCTCTGAAATGCCGCTTCACCGCGGTTGCGAACTTTCCAGTAAAAAGTGCAATCCCTAAAAGAAGCAGCATTGACAACAAAGAAATGAAGCGAGCGCTTTCGTAGTAAAGGACAATGTCTTGACAACATATCCCTAAGTAATGAGGGCCTAAAACCATGCTGTATAACTTGGCAATCGATTTCCATCGAACGACGAATATCAACCTTAAATTGATCCTCGACAAATCGCTCATCAATGGCCACGCCATACTTGGAAGCAAATTGGGCTTCTTCACTATCGGAAGAACCATCGACAACAGCTTCGGAAAACGACTTTCCAAATAAATCAATGAGAACTTGCTCTTTTTCATCAGAACTAGTGGCATCGATTAGTTTTCCATGAGCTTTCTTGGCTTTTGGTACAAACGCCCCATTGTCATCATTCGTAACCCGTTGGTTGCTGCCCAGAGCATGCCAAAAAGATTGTTCGCGATCTTGCTCGGACATAAATTTAAAGAGGTCGGACAAGAGATCATACGGGTCGCTGGAACGGTCTTTCTGGTTATAAAAACTATTAACAATAGTGTCGATGAGCAGGCCCTTAAAATGAAATCCAAGAGTATTTTTCCATACCCTTAGAGCATTGCAGAGCCTTTTGCCATCTCCATCGGTCCTTTCAAATAGAACAGAACAGGCATCTTGCTCAGGAATAGGATCCGTCTTTTTCCAAGACCCACCATCATTTGAATCGGGATATTTAAACGATCCGTCGTCCTGCTCAAAAGCAGGAACCAAATCAATCGAATAAAACCTATCTGTGAAATTAATCACTACAGCTTGTCCGTCACCTTTTATGTCAGTCTTGGGGTAACGGTTTTTAATCGTATTTTTGACTTCTTGGAGAAGCGCTGACTGCCCGTTAGAGTCATAGGCATTGAATCTCGTATAGACTTCCTGTGGCAACACAAACAAAAGGTCAAGATCACTAGTTTCGGAAACAGCAGTTTGCCGACCAACTGACCCAACCACGAGACAATGGTCATCGACAGAACCCGAACCGTAGTATTTTTTGTTCAATAATTTCGTCAGTGATTCAATCGACGATTGATACTCGCTCAATGAATCTAACGAAATTGAATCGAAGAAATTCTCAAAAGATTGTTTTTCATCCATGCTGGTTCCCTTCAGTTATCTAACCAAATCCCTCAATCCGACAGGGAGTATCTGTTCTATCTCCACCGGAGAAAACCCACAGTTACCTGCCTTAATGCTTTCACGGGCCTTTGAATAAGCTTTGGGATTTGTCATAGGGCTTTTTGCGTAAATTGAAGCAACTTCCTTTTGAAGAGAATCGCGACGAGACCTGATTTCCGCCAAATCAAATGAGCGGCTGTCGGCAAGAAGTGATAGATACCCCTGAAGAATCACCCAAATTGCATCTGCGGTGGCGCCATGACAATTCGCCCTCTCGCTCAAGTTTGCCCCTTTAAGATAAATTGTTATTGCTAGACTGACCACAGATAGGCCGGCGGCAGCCAGCGCCGCAATTTCCATTCCAGATAGCCAAATACCTACAAAGCCACAAGCGGAAACCGATGTCAAAACAGTCTGTATTACGGACAAACGGTTGTTGAGTCCGTTGGCGTTGTCTGCCGCAACGAGCTGCGTCTTATACGTATACAAAAGATTTGCATAAGCCTCAGCTATTTGCAGTAAGAGGCTGTGCCTTTCTTCAAACTCTTCAGCGGTTGTTTCCATTGCTATCCTCCAAACAGTCAGTGTTTTTCTAAAAGGATAGGACGCCGCGAGGACAAAAAATATCGCACAATAAGGCAGACATTAACCCAGAGATTCGAGTACCAGAAGTGAGCCATATGTATAGCCCCATTGATAGCGGAAGCTACGTCAAGCCCATCCTTGGTAGGACCAAGATTGATATCTGGGAGTGTTATGCGAGACATGTTCTGCAATTTATCGATAGCGACAAATACGGCAATTTGGCTTACAGCGATAAACCGGATCTGATCGATCGGGCACAGTCCCTGGGCATCGAGGTAACAGCTTCCCAATCACAAGACAGCAGAAAGGCAGAATCCCTCTATTCCAAACTCCTATACGAGAATGATTCTTCTCAAGAAAAACGCCGAATCGAACTTATTGAGCAATGTGGAGCGCATTTCGAAAAAAGGAGTCCTGTTTGGTCCAAATGGTACGGATTCATTCGAGCCGATTATTAAAGCTCTTCGCAAAAAGCTGGACAGACTCGACTCTGGTGACTACGAGCTCTTTAGGAGAAACGAGTTGTTTGTCAGATCCAATATTCTTGCTGACGAGGAAATGCTTCGCGAAGCGCTCTCCAACATGAAAAAAGAATCCCGAGATCACTCATGGCACTTCGTATCTGTTATCGTCTCGGTCCCAGGATACAATTACATTTTCGACCTCGATGCATCGACATGCGTATCCCTTGAATTCGGATACGCAGACCAGTATCGAATTGCTCTTGAAGCAAACAAGGAAGTGAACATCGCAGAGTCAAGCTGAGCTGAGTTACTATAACCGATCAACTAGCAGACCATTTCGCAGCAGGTCGGAATAAAGCCCCCAGAGTTCTTTGCTGTACAAGCCTCAGAGTCCCAATGAGCCAGCACACCCAAGCGTCGCAAATCCACGCCAATCCGGCACGAAGGTCCCACCAAGCGCCCTTACCTTGGTAGGAAGCAGCCCGGACGCACAAAGCGGCCCGGAGCACCACCCATGAAAGGATCTTCTATGCTCAAAGACGGCATCGCCTACCTACTAAAGTTCGCACCCAAGGAGGCGTACATCGACGACCTGATAAACGACCGCCCTACATGAACGTAGCCGGCTACTACCATGGCCTGCCTGGCGAGCAGGGCGATCCGCTCGAGGCGTCCATGGCTCCCGGGGTGTGCCTCTACGGATATACTTGTCTGCCCATCTACTGCATGTACACGGTCCGCGAGAACGATATCGTCGACAACGCCGTGAAAATCCCGATGCGAATGATCCAGGAGTTCGGGTGCGCGGACGGGTGGATCGGCATTGTACAGTACGACAGCTTCGCGTGCCTCGCCGACAGACACACCGCCGACGGAGGGAGCATCTACGCCCACGGCCCCATCTCCTATGGCGTACCCGGACCAAAACTGATCCACGAGATCTTTGAGGGCATCCCGCACAATCTCGTTATTAAAACGCCCAAGTACGCATATCAGAAGGAGTATCGAATCATCGGGTCGCAACCGGTCGAATGCCGTCTTATACCCGACGAGAACCACCCTGGCTGCAAAATTGAAGAATACGACCATGTAGAGCTTGACCTAGGCAGCAGCCTCGCGGACTTTTCCTGGAAGGTCTCGGTGGCGAGTCTCGAAGAAGCGCGAGACGGCCTCATGTTGAAGCTGCCGCATCACGATTAACCCACGAAGCGCGGGCGGGACGCCGCCATTGGCAAACTTCCCAACAGTCAGCTACTCCCCCAACATTCCCCAGAAAGTTCGCTGATGTTGACTGGGGTTCCCGTAAAATAAACCGCAACAAAATATGTGCGGAGTGCTGGCCTGGAGCTGCCTTCGAACCCTATTGGCTGCTCACCGAGAGGCTCCGCTATGAAACGGCCCCTTTACTACCTGCTCTGCGCGATCGCGTGCACGTCCATGGTCGGCGCGACGATGCCCATGGCGGCCATTGCGGAAGCCATCCAGCCTCAAGCAACAGCCGGGCAGCAGGCGCAAGCCGACACCACGAGCAGCGACACAGGCAAGGCCGAAGACGGCACCAACGCAAACGCGGCAGCAGATACCGTAGAGGACGGCACCGCAACATCCACCGGCACCAGCGCCGTCAACACGGAAAGCGCCGACGGCACCACCGCCACCACCGCCACCCCCGGCACCGCCGCCGCAACCGGCGCGGCCACCACAGCCCCCACCCCCTCCCTCCGAGCCCAAGCCAACCCCACGCCCGCCGCAATCTCAACCACGTCGCACACCACCTACGCCCACTCCGCCACCGCAACCCAAAACGGCGCCACCTTCACCGTCTCGTGGAACGACGCCCCCGCGGGCACTTCGACGACCTTCCACGTAACCCAGGCCAACGGCTCGTCCCAGGCCAAGGCGCGCATGGACGTGCCCACCTACTGGGACGGCGGCAGCCATGAAAGCGCCTGCGACCCGTCGCGCCCCGCATGGGCCAGCTACTGCAGCCTGGGCACCGCGGGCCACGACTTCACCTTTGACTTCACGGCATCGGGCGCGTACCGCATCTACTTCTACTTTATGGACAACGACAGAAACGACCCCCAAAACGACAAGGGGATCTACTACCTGCGCGCCACGGCGGAGGTGACCGTAAACGACGCCGCCCGCCCGAGCGTCACGCAGATCGTCAACAACGCCGTGGACCTGTGCAGGTAAGAGACAAACGGCTCGGAATACGACATGGCGCTGTGGCTCCACGACTGGACGCTCGACCAGCTGGAGTACGACCACAGCCTCAACTGGTGCTCGGCCGAAAGCGGCCTCACGCGCCACCAGGGCACCTGCAAGAGCCACCAGCGCATCTACTTGAGCTAGGCTAAGGGCCTATAAATCACGTCAGTCTCCAGAACATCATCCATTACGGACATGATCCTAACATCCATAGGCACGTCAAGAATCTCAATGAGCTCTATCCCCGGTTTCAAAAATTTGGCATAGCCGAGATTAATTTCGATTTTCTCATCCTTATTATTTATAAGAAGCACATGAGACGATGAAGAAAATAGATTCAAACCGCCTTTAGGCTCAAGCGTGAACGTTATCCAGTCATTAGACGAAAGTAGTCCCAGCGAATCCATAGCGACGACAGATTCTAATAAAATTTTACCCCCATTGTATGTCCAAGAATCATCTTCTGAGGTTTTAAGGAGAACCGGGATTGGAGTAAGTACCGAATTGGGCCCCACTTTCGCCCATAGACAGCACCGAAGAATTGAAAACAGCTGATTCGCTTCTTCCGAATCCATTTGTTCGAGTATTTTCTTCGTTCTTTTAGAGCGCGCGCGACCTGACGATACTTCCTGCGAAATCAATTTCGCCCACATCTCCCTCAGATCATCGTCATAGGCTGTCTGAGCTCCATGAATGTCAAGATCAATGCAGGACTCCGGCAGTTCATCAACTCTATTCGAATCTGACATTTTTCCCGCGCGCTCAAGAACATTTAGCAAATTATCTGCCTGAGAAGCGCTCGCGTTATAACCATGGGCCATTAAATATAGCTGACCATCAGTAAAAGTCGGAAACGCCCGTTTATAGATTGCAACAACATCCGCTATAGAACTCGCTTCGATACTCCGTATCTCAGCCTCGTCACGAGCGGCCCCTATGGGGTTAAGAGCCTTACGTGCGCTATGAATAAATCGCGCAGGGAACGACGCAATATCACCGCGTCCATTAAGGCCTAGGTTAACAGTTGGTTGAAAGGACACGTCATTTGTCGAAATATTTACAGCGCCCGCCTGGGCATTAGCTTTGATATCGTTATTTTGTAAGTCATTCATTGCGTCTCCCCTCATCAGGTAGTAAGCGCTCGCGCCTGCATTCCACTCATTCCCGTAAGCAACAAATAGGCAATTAGTTTTGAATTCTTCTAAACAGTTACACAATTATCGAAATGTGTAAAACTATGGTTCATCTGAACGTGCGCGCTAAAGATGTTAACGCACTTTGTAGATTGATTTCCGATCTCAGCCGACCACATTGAGCTGATGGCTCGCTCCCGCAGTTAGCCGAACGCCCCCGAGGCCCCATCCGGGACACGGGGGTAACATTTTCCCAGTTGAAGGAATGGTGGAGATGCGTTCGAGAGGTCCGGTAGCCATGCTCCGCTCGCCGCCCGGCACCTCTTCCCAGACTCAGCCGAACGGACGGTCCGTCTATTCCGTATTTCTTCTAGGCTAGGCCAGCGGGGCATCGGCCCTCTCTGCGCGCGCCCTCCCGATGAACCCCGGCGTCAGGTCGAGATTGCCGAGCGGCACGTCCCCCACGCCGAAGGCGTCCAGCAGCGCCGCCGCGTCCGCCCCGAGCATCGCCCTGAAGGCGCGCGGGCGTCGCGAAGCCGAGCGCGCCGCGGGGCTCGGAGTTCACGTGCGACATGGCCAGCGCCAGGTCGGCCGTGACCAGGCGAAAGGCCGTGGCGTGCATGGTAAAGGCGATCCACGCGCAGGACTCGCACGAGGCATATGGCAGGAAGGCCGAGGAGGTGGCGGACGAGTTGAAGTCGATGCGGCTAGGGGTGGCCGCGAGGACGGTGCGCGACGGGTTCGCCGAGACGCTGACCTACACGGAATTCCCGCCCGAGCACTGGCGCCGGATTAGAACGAATAACGGGATTGAGCGCATCAACCACGGGATCAGAAGGAGGACGAGGGTGTCGGGACCTTCCCGAACGGCAACTCGGCCCTCATGCTGGTGACGGCGAGGCTGAAGTACATAGTGAAGCACGAGTGGGGCAAGAGGAGGTACCTGGACATGACCAAGCTGGAGGAGATGGACGAGCTGAGGGGAAAGGCGGAGGGCTAGAAGGGGACAGAGCTGAGGACGGTTAAATCAATTTGCAAAGAATCTTGACGGTACCCGGCAATACTTAAAAGCGCACTAACATCTGTACGTTAGTGCGCTAATTACAAAACTATCGACTTGCTATCAGATTGGAAGCCGGCGATACCAACGGCATCGGTCGCTTGCCAACCCATAATCAATTCAACACACGATAAGAGAAGTCTATAACAAGCCCTTCAGCAAGCACATGGTCGAGGCGATACCACTTTGAATATCATAAATAGGATGCCAGCCCAATGCGTGAGCTTTTGAACCATCCATGAGTGCAAGCGTAGCTTTGGAATAGCCAGCTGCCTCAGTCGCATCAGGCAAATCAAACACGACTTTCACGCCGTTAGAATCGGCAACAAGAGCGGCAAGCTCCCTTAAAGCGATGTCAGATCCCTCATCCGCCAAATTGTAGGCCTCACCGTCCATGCCCAAAAGAAGGACATGCAGCAAGCCAGACACCGCATCTGCTACATGAAGATAAGAGAACCGCTGTGTACCATCACTCTTAAGAACAACGTCCTCCCCTGCGAGCGAACGATGCATAAACTGAGATAAGGCCTTGGAATCATCAGGCAAGAGCGTCGGCCCGTAAACGCGAGCAATTCGTGCAACGACGGCCTCTACACCCCGCTGCGAACGGTAAGCTTGGCACATTGCCTCGCCAAGACGTTTAGACTCGTTGTAGCAAGCGCGCAGGGTATTGCAATCAATATCTCCGCAATAGCTCTCGTCAAAGCGCTCGACATCACCCCTATTCTGACCGTAAATCTCGACCGAGGAGGCAAATAGCAGGCGAGCACCGCAGTCCGAAGCGTACTCAAGAAGATTCTGCAACCCGTCAACGTTAGCTCGAATTGTCCCAATAGGATCGGTCGCATACTGGCGAGGATGGGTTGAACTTGCAAGGTGCAAAACGAAATCAGAAGGCCGAGTCGGGCGATAACCCGGAGCGGTAACGGAGCCTTCCTCAAAGCAAAAATCCGCGCGACCGAAGTACGGAAGTCGAACACGGGCCTTCTCCTCATTGCGCCCAAGCGCGAGAATGTTGCACCCAAGTTCATCAAGGTCATTTTTGCGCATGAGCACATCAATCAGAAACGAGCCGATCATTCCCGTAGCACCAGATAGGGCAACGGTCTTGCCCGCGAGCTGTGCCCAAGGTAGCCCAAGCGAGCAGACGGCGTCGAGCTCATCGACGTACTCTTTGCAATCAAGTCTATTCATCACGGCCCTCTTCCTCTGATGCCCATGCGCGGAAGAACTCGAGGTTCTCGGGCGTTGTGAGCTTAATGTTCCTGTCGGACCCCGCAGCAAAGTTCAAGCGCACACCGAGCTGGACCATCATAGTATTGGTGTAGTTAGACCCGTCTATACCGATGCCTCTATCGAAGGCCTCGTGGTATTTGGAATCGAGCAGATCAAATCGATATGCCTGTGGGGTGGAGACGCGCCGCAGGGTCTCGCGAGGAATGTATCGGGTGGTGGTCCCAGGCTCGGCATCATCAACAAGGAATATCTGCTCGTTGTAAGGCATACTCGTCACCGCATTACCGTGTTCCTTCGCAACGCGGATCACATCAGTAATCACTTCGGGGTCGAGCATGGGGCGTACGCCATCATGGATAAGACAGATATCGTCCGCCGCGAGCTTGTCCTCAAGATTATAGACGCCGTTGCGGATAGACTCCTGACCAGAACCGCCGCCCTTTACGATCCACTTGAGCTTGTCTATCCCATATTGTTTGGCGTATGCCAAAAGAACCTGATCCCAGCCATCAAGGCAAACCACCTCAATTGCATCAACCAAGGGATGCTTCTGGAACGCTTCGAGCGTATAAACGATGACGGGCTTATCGCCAACGTTAATAAACTGCTTGGGAATCTTCTGTCCCATGCGAGAACCGACACCGCCAGCAATAATGATTGCACAGGTAGCCATAGCTTTTCCCTCTCTTATTAATTCGCTTTCCATACTTTCATTCCATGTGTCACGCGCCGATCTTCCGGCGGCAGCTGCATGTAGTCACCGTATATCCCAGAGAGGTATTCGTCCCAACAGGACATACAACTAAACTCGCGCCCTTCGAACTCGAGCCCCACCACCTTCTCGAAACCCTCAAGTGGCACCCTTTCGCCAGTTCCGTACAAGCCCCAGGTGAGCACGCCTACGTATGGAGTTGAACCATAAGGAATCTTCCTCGCCAGCACATCCAAAGCCCTCCCCAAATATTTGACGGCATTGAACGCTCTAAGAACGGGGCCCGCGATGTACTTGAATGCTCTGCGAGCGCGGCTGTGTCCAGATTCTGCCGTTGAGGTTCCGATCATTAGAGTCTTTCTGAGAACGCGAGCTTTAGAATAAAGGCGCGAAAGATCTCTCTCGTCCGAAGGCAATCCATCAACGGGAATCACGTCGAGCCATAGATTCGTCTCCTCATTCTCCGCCTCCGCTTGGACCATCCAGTGCGGATCAACGATTTTCAGTAATGGGGTATCGGAGAGCTCCGTCATGAAAAAAGGCCTCGCTTCAAATCCCGTTTCTTCGGGAATAGCATCCTCCTGCGCAATCTGAACAAGCCTGTCCCAATCCGGTCTAGGCATGCACAAGTCAATATCGTCATCCCAAGGGATAAACCCCTTATGTCTCACCGCGCCAAGGAGCGTTCCGCCAGCAAGCGAATATCGCAACCCATGATCTTTGCAAAAAGCATCGAACTTCAGCAGAAGACTGAGCTCCACGGCATGAATCTCATCGAGAGTCAGAAATCGACGATCGCTATTTAATTGAACCATTGATAACAACTCCTTTGGTTGTCAAGCCGCCACGAACGTAAAGTGATTTCATCGCAGCCCACCTTTTAGCTTTCCAAAAGAAGCTACGACGCTCCGCGTCTCACTTCTGAACACGAAAAGGAACAAGACATACAACGCGAGATAGCACAGGGTGGCGGAAATACCTGGGATCAGAATTCCCGTCATAAGGAAACCCAGACTCACCAGAACCTCGCCAACGGGGAGCATTGATCGCCCCTCGCCAATCTTCTTAGAGATGATCTCCTCGGAGAGCAGGCTCCTGAACGCCAGCGCCACAACAACGGAGCAAATTACTACGTCGACGCTGCCGAGCACATAAACACCGAGAATCGTGCCCACAGCGCTAACCGCGGCCGTGGCGATATTGACTCTGAGCAGGGTCTTTTCCTCGCGAAGCACCTTAAAGAACGTGGTCCCCAGAAGGTTCATCTTGCCGTCGAAGACGCACATGGGAAGCAGGTATACGAAGAAATGCAGGCTGTCCCCGTACTGCGGGAGCCATTTCCCGATAAGCCAGATCATCGGGAAGCAGAGGACATAGACACCGGGGAGAACTATCGTGAGCGCATCCCTCATGGCGGAAAATACCCTGCGCTGCTCGGCGTCGCCGCTTTGGCGAAGAGCGGGGAAAAGCACCATGCTCGCCTGGGAGACGAACGCAAGGAAGAAGTTCACCATGGAAAGCGAGAATGAAAGCTTACCGAAGGTCTCGATACCCCACTCGGCATCGATCAGGAAACGTGCAAAACCCAAGATGAGCATGCTTGCGATATTGGCGAGCATGAGCTTGATGCCGACGCGGATGTAGCCGAGCCCCGTGCGGGCGGCCTCCCCGGAGGAACAGAGGCCCGCCGAGAGGATATCGCGCCCTTTCCATGCGCAGTACCCAAGTGAGAAGCAGTGGGAAATGACATAGAAAGCTACAAATGGGCGGAAGTCGCCACAATGCAGGATAAGCAGCACGGCCAGCGGAACAAGAAAGGCAAACTTGTTCACCATGACGGCGAAAGAGTAGAGTTTGGTTTCGTTCATCGCCTGAAAGACATAACCGAGAGCATTCCACGCATACGAGATGATCATGTAGATAGCCGTGGCCAGGACAACGAACTCGCGCTGCTCCTCGAAACCGGCGAGGCGGCATCCAATTGCTATGGCAATGGCAATGGGAACCTCGTAAGCCATGCCAAACCAGAGCGCGGAATTGACCTTTCTCCTATCAATCTGACTGCGCCCCTTTCCTCCTTCGACCAGATACATTCCATCGGCGATTCCAAAGGAAAAAAAGCCTGTGTAGCTTGAGTAAAACAGAAATAGCTGCCAATAGCCGAATCCCTCAACTCCGAGGACCTTAGGCACAAGAAGGGATGTCAACACACTGAGGAGAAAGCTGAATCCCTGTGAGACAAAGGCGGCGATAGCATTTCCGGCTAGTTCTCTTATTTTCATAAATGAGTAATTCGTCCTTCATCCAAAGAAACGGCAAATCGTCGTTCCGTAAGCCTTCTAATTGCTAGCGATGAGCAAACTCGCGCTCCATGGCGCTCAACGCTCTAGGCAACGAGCATTCTTCGCGCGCCCGTTTGTTCCCAAGAGCCGCAATCCGTCTTGCCTCAGATGGATCAAGCAACAGCCGCACTAAATTGATGGAGAGAGATTCGGGGTCATGAACCGGAGACAATAGCGCGCACTCGGCATCCGCGTATTCATGCACTCCTTGAAAATCCGTCGAGACAAGCGCACAGCCGCAGAACATCGCCTCGGGACATGTAAGGGCAAATCCCTCGTTGATGGTTGCACATAAAAACACTGAACTCCGGGAATATATACTCCTGAGTTGTTCCTGACTGGCATTACATGTGTAATGGCACCATTCAGGAAGCCAATCAGGCCTCGTGGGGCCACCGAAGATATTTGCTTCGAGGTCGGGAACCCGTTCGCGAGCGAGCTTGAGGGCCGCAAACGCATCCGAGAATCCCTTATGTTCGCCGGGGTGGTAGAGAACCGCCACTTCGTGATCGCGGCGCTCCTCCCCGGTGGGGTAAAAAACGTCTCCGTCGATGGGATTTTTCACCTTGTGCGGCACGGTCCCACTTGCACGCTCAACGATATCTGCAAGCCAGTCGCTTACGACGATATTCGACATGCCAAGCCGATACGTATCCTCAACCTCCCCAGCGGAAGTGCCCCAAGTCTCGTAGTCTTGGATGAGATAGTGCTTGACGCCCTTGGCGGCCGAAAGAGCGGCGACGGGCTTGGCAGATCCAACCCATGTCGCCACTACATGGTCGGAGTCGGGCATCGTAATCTCGTTAATGCCGAAGATGCAATGTTTCTCAACCCTAGAATCTAAGTCGAACCAGTTCGGCCTATGCCTCACGAGCATTCGCGAGCCAATCTTGCGCGCAAATGTAGGTAAGTGATATTTCTTGAGCATGCTCTCGCAATCAAAGCAAATCGTCACCTCAAATCCTTTTGAGGCAAGATGGTTCGAATACATGAACACCATCTTGGCACCACCGGTGGCAGTCCTGGCAATACCGGGCAGGACGAAAGTGACCCTCGTCCTGCTCATAGCGCCATCACCCCGACAGTTCCGAAAGCACGACTGCAGAAATCGTCAACCCCCATACCGACAACGCAAACAGATCGCGAACCCAGGCGCATGTTCTTTCCATGACTCTTCATTCGCCAACCAAGCTTTATCAATCTCAGCTTGGCTGTATCCTTAATGCCAAACAATGCTCCACCTTTCATTTCATTCATCTAGAAAAAATGCCTAAACGCTCAGGCCCTCTAGCCAAGCAAAGGCAATATCAAGTACAGGCCCCCGCGCAGTCTTGTAGAACCGACGATTCCTCAGACAGGCTGCTGCTGCCCCAATGTTTCCAGTCTCAAGAAGCCTCTTGCGTGCATCGAGCCATTCCCCACAGGAGCGTAAGAGCGAAAGGGATTCAGGCCCACAGCTCTCATCAGCCTCAGCAAATCGCTTCGCATGCTCAACAAAATCGATGTAGTAGTCCACGTCCGACATACGGTCGGCCTTCGTTTGCTTCTTGCGATCGGAAGCGTTGCCGTCATGTCTCCTGAACCTCACGAGACGTTCGTTGAGAACGGCTGCTCCATTCTCTAGAACGGCATACCTCCAAAGAACCGCATCATGCGGATAAGTCGCCTCCCAAAACGGAAGAACGCGCTTGACAAAGCTGCCGCGCACGCAGTAAGAACAGCCGGGGTGACGGATATACATAAAACCAGGTTTTAACTGCTCCCGCTGCAAGAGTTCCACACCGCGCGTGGCTTCCAGCGAGCCGGCGTCTGACCTGCGGGAGCCTTCTTCATAGAAAGGCTCCACAGAGCAAGCGAGCAAATCGAGATCGGGGTTCGACTCCATGACCTCAACCATGCTTTGAATCTTGTCCGGACTCCAGATATCATCCTGATCACAGGGGAAAATATAGGTTGCGTCACAGCTCGTGATTAACTTCTTGAAGTTTGCCTTCCAGCCCATGTTTTTGTCGTTAACAGAAAACTCAAAGGAAACAGGCACACTGTGATGTTCAGCAATATAGGCTCGAATAATCTCGGGCGTGCAGTCAGTCGAACAATCGTCGCAGACTACAATTTGGTCCGGCACTTTCGTCTGGTCGAGTAGGGAATCTAGCTGTTCCACTATGAAGCGAGAGCCGTTGTATGTGGATAGAGCAACGACAATCTTTGGCGCCGAACAATAAAGCATCTCGTATTTTCCAATCATGTAATCTATGTTGAATCTAATTGCTACTACCAGAGAAGATTGTTAGACAGCTCTGCAATCACCACGGGGTTAAAGACACCCCCGTAGATAAGAACCTGGGTAAATACAAACCATGCAACAGCAAGGATGGCGAGCATGGTCTTCTCTGAACGCCGAGCACACTCCCCATCAATCAACAAAGTTGAAACCAAAAAGAGAATAACTAGCAGGTTTCCCGAACGAATGGGACGATAAAAATTCTGAACGGAGATTGGAAGAATTGCGGCCAGAGGAAGTAGGGCGAACTTAGCCCTCTCAAAATAAATAATGAAACGCGATTCATTTCGAGAACACTTTGAAAGCGAATAGCCTAATTTCTCCGGTGAAGAGAAGCCACAAATTAAGATAGCCCCGACAATGGAAACGAAATAAGGAATCCAGCCAAAACGACCCATGTTAGTCAAATAGATCTCTTGTTTTGATGAATCCATAAATGCACCGGCAAGAACCGACGCGATGCCGCTGTAAGAGAGAAAAAACGCCAATATACCAGATATAAACGACAGCATCTTCGCTCGCTCATAGCTTAATACGCCCAAGAGAAAGACTCCGAACATGAGCGCGCCAGTGTGAATAGAAGAGGCAACGCCTACACAGAAAAGGTATTTAAGCACGTATAACTTCGGTTTATCAATGAGAAACCGAAATGCAAAAATACATATAGACGCACTAAGAAAAAACTTGAACTGGACCACGTCGTAAAGAAAGGGCAGCAGGGCATAACCCGCCATAACGACATTTGGTTTCGAAGAATAACGCCAAACAAAAGACGCAATAAGAATAAGACCACAGGCACCGTATAGCATTCTGAACTGCGTGAAGTCAAGATTTAAAGACCATGCCATCTGCTCAAGAAACAAGTAGCCGAAATTGACTCCGGAAACATTCTCTAGATGAAGGTTGTACATATACTCATAAGGAACGTAATCAGCATTAGCCGTATTCAGACTCATGAGAACCCAAAGAGAGAGAATAATCAACGCGCCGATGACACGAGAACGGCTTTTTAGACAACCAAGTAGGGCGCAAACGATAATGATGCCCATGCCGATAGCCATAACGAACCTCCCAGCTATATGCTAAAAATCGGACAAATGCTCTCTTAAAGATGACTCCCAGTCAGGCATGTGGAAGCCCACCGACTCGAGTTTGGACAGGTCGAGCGCGGAATGGACCGGGCGCGGGGCGATGGGGCCGGCGGCCTCGGCGTAGTAGTCGGCAGTGCTGACCGGCACGACCTTCTCGCCGTTGCCGTTGGCGGCCTCGAAGACGGCGCGGGCGATGTCCGCCCAGGACCTGACGGCGCCGGAGCCGGTGCAGTCGTAGGTGCCGTAGGGAGCCTTGTGCTCCAGCACGTGGAAGATGGCGGCCGCCATGTCGCGCGTGAAGGTCAGGCGGCCCAGCTGGTCGTCAACCACGGTGACCTGCTCCAACTTATCCTCGGGGTCGGCGACGCGGTCGGAC
>DBGEDL010000027.1:0-4498 GCA_048375035.1 Collinsella sp. | reverse complement strand
CTCGGTGGCCTCCTTGGCGGGGCGCCACCAGGACTCGTTGGCGACGTACCAGTCGATGGTCCGCTTGAGCCCCTCGGCGAAGTCGGTGTGGGCCGGCCTCCAGCCCAGCTCGCGCTGGAGCTTGGTGGAGTCGATGGCGTAGCGGCGGTCGTGGCCGGGGCGGTCGGCGACCCAGTCGAAGTCCTCGGGGTCCTTTCCCATCGCCTCGAGGATCATGCGCAGGACGGTGATGTTGTTCTTCTCGCCATTTGCGCCGATGAGGTAGGTCTCCCCCATCCGGCCCTTGGTGAGGATGTCCCAGACGGCAGAGGAGTGGTCCTCGGTGTGGATCCAGTCGCGGACGTTCTCGCCGCGGCCGTAGAGCTTGGGGCGGACGCCGTCGATGATGTTCGTTATCTGCCTGGGGATGAACTTCTCCACGTGCTGGTAGGGGCCGTAGTTGTTGGAGCAGTTGGAGATCGTGGTGCGCAGGCCGTAGGTGCGGGTCCAGGCGCGGACCAGCATGTCGGAGGACGCCTTGGTGCTCGAGTACGGGCTGCTCGGGTGATACGGCGTCTCCTCGGTGAACTTGGCGGGGTCGTCGAGCGCCAGGTCGCCGTAGACCTCGTCGGTGGAGACGTGGTGGTAGCGGATGCCGTATTTCCTCACGGCCTCCAGCAGACGGAAGGTGCCCTCCACGTTGGTGCGCAGGAACGGCTCGGGGTCCGCGATGGAGTTGTCGTTGTGGCTCTCGGCGGCGTAGTGCACGATCGCGTCGTGGCCCGGCACCAGCCTGTCCAGCAGCTCCGCGTCGCAGATGTCGCCCACGACGAGCTCCACGCGGTCGGAGGGCAGGCCCGCGATGTTCTCGGGGTTGCCGGCGTAGGTCAGCTTGTCCAGGACGGTGACGTGGACGCCCGGGTGGTTGTTCACGACGTAGTGCACGAAGTTGCTGCCGATGAAGCCGCAGCCGCCAGTGACGATGATATTCTTGGGTTCGAAAATCTCAGACATGAAAATCCAATCTGAAGCATGTACAGCTTCTTTAGTATGCCGCAGGAAGTGACGCCGCGACGCTATTCAACAAAACTATCGGACATTTCGGCATGCGATAAGAGCCATAACCTTCGCAGAATTACCTCCTGTACAAAACGCCTCCGAAATGCAGTCTTTGTCGTAGTGAAAAACCGAATCCCCAGTTATTTCACGTAAGTACTTATAGAAGAAATCCTCCCAGCTTTTAAACTTCTCACTGTTTACAAAGGCTTCTGGGGTTTCCAAAACCGTCTTAACATCTAGCCCTGAAATTACGCCGGAGCTCAGCAGAAGCCATTCGAACGACTCGGGAAGACAAACCGTAACAGTATCGCGGTGAATGTCTTGCAGCTTAAGGACGCGGTCCGCATAGCACCCAAATGCCGCCCCGTCCGCGACAACAAACACGCGATCGTCGAGATGCTGATCCAACCAGCCCAAAATCGCGCTGTTCGTCATGGCCGAAGTACAGGTAAGCTCACTGTCAGCAAAATGCCGTTTAAAGAACTGGAAACCAGACATACTGTCCTCGCATAGAAGGATAGAAAAGTCCTGTTTTGGCGCCGACCGGGAAATAGCATAACGATGATTCCCGCGATCTTGATAAACAGGGACGAAAGAATGGTATTTTCCGCTCGTCTTAATCTTGTAAATCTCATCCACGCTATACGGAAGATTGGGGAAATCAGCCCTTGAGATCAGCACAAAATAATTCGAGGAATACAGCACATGATGGGCAAACTCATCAGAATGGATCTCTTTTAAGCCCTCATCGACAAATACAATCGAGTCATGAACGGACGAAAGCTGGTTTCGCCAATCATAATCGGTCAGGGCGACACAGGGACAATCGCATTGCAAGGAAACACCCGACTGCTCGCCCGTTCGCATGTAGTCTGCGACCATGTCAAACAGTGTCGTCTTACCCGTGCCACTATCCCCACGCACAATAGTAATGTTCCGTTTAATGGTAAATGTGTACTTGGTTCCCCTGCGGCGGGAAATCTTAACGAGATGCGAACCGTTCATAAGCAGCACCTACAGATACGGAATCGACTCGTGAATCAAATCGGCCATGTTGTGAACGATTCGGCCGCTATTCACGACTTTAATTTTAAAATCCTCGCGACCAAAGTCCATCACATGATAGAGATTCACAACGAGCTTGCGGTCTTTCGCCATGTCGAGAATCCACTTGGCACAGTTGTCACCACAGGTAGAAGCGTTAAAAAAATGCTTACGATCAAATCTCATAAGCAGCAGCGTTTTCACGCCACCAGAAAGCTGGAGTGGGGAGATGGATCCAAGCACAGGGCTTTCGATGACGTTTTCGGAGACAACAACCGATCGATCGACATCTTTAATTATCGAGACTGCATAGGGATCCGTAATCCAAGTAGACCGGTAAGAGTTTTTGAAATATGTCGCTGTGTTGTAAATCGCTTCTGGCATATCGCCAAAGTAGACGCTTAACACATCCACTCCCAATCATATTGTCTTTATGGTCAACGTAATCATAACGAAAGGGGCCACCAGATAAACGGTGACCCCTAAAAGAAAACAAGCTGGCGCTAGTACTCGCGCGGGCTGTTGACGAGCTCGCCGGCGGCGACCTTCTTCAGGTGCCGGCCGTAGACCGACTTGCCGTAGGCCTTCGCGGCCTCCTCCAGCTCGGCGGTGGTGATCCAGCCGTTCTCCCAAGCGATCTCCTCGGGGACCGAGACCGGCAGGTCCTGGGAGTGCTCCACAGCGCGGACGAACTCAGCCGCCTCGTGCAGGCTCTCCATGGTGCCGGTGTCCAGCCACGCGTAGCCGCGGCCGAGGGTGACGACGGACAGCGTCCCCTCCTCCAGGTACATCTGGTTGAGCGTGGTGATCTCGAGCTCGCCTCGGGCCGAGGGCTCGACCTCGTGGGCCTTGGCGGCCACGTCGCCCGGGTAGAAGTACAGGCCGGTGACGGCGTAGGAGCTCTTGGGCTCGGCGGGCTTCTCCTCAATGGAGACGGCCCTGCCCTCCCCGTCGAACTCCACGACGCCGAAGCGCTCGGGGTCGTCCACGTGGTAGCCGAAGACCGTGGCGCGGCCCGACTCTGCGTTCTGGACGGCGCGCGTCAGGTGGCGCGACAGGCCGTTTCCGTAGAAGATGTTGTCGCCGAGCACCAGGGCGCACGGCTCGCCGGCGATGAACTCCTCGCCGATGGTGAAGGCCTGCGCCAGGCCGTCGGGGCTCGGCTGCTCGGCGTAGGAGAGGTTCACGCCGTAGCGCGAGCCGTCCCCGAGCAGGCGCTCGAAGTTGGGCAGGTCGGTCGGGGTGGAGATGACCAGGATGTCCCGGATGCCCGCCAGCATGAGGGTGGACAGCGGGTAGTAGATCATGGGCTTGTCGTAGACCGGCAGCAGCTGCTTGGAGGTCACGAGCGTGAGCGGGTACAGGCGCGTGCCGGACCCGCCGGCGAGGATGATGCCTTTCATATAATCCGTCCTCTACAATCGAAAATAGTTATAAATCGAGCGGTTAGTAAGAGTTTGATATTCTATTAAGTTAATCCTTCTCAATATTAACGAAAGAAGCAATTGATGAACAACCGCAAGGACACAACCCGTAGAGACGACATAACGAACGTGAGGGCCCTTGCAATATTCCTTGTAGTCCTAGGCCACAGCATTATTCTGTATTCAAGTGCGTGGGGATATTATCCAACTGAACAAAAATCAATTCTGTTGGATAATCTCAAATTCTTAATAAACGGAATCCAGATGCCCTTGTTCTTTTCGTTGTCTGGCTTTTGTTTTTTATGGAGCTGGAATCGATCAAGCGATTTTATCAGTCAGATCATTAAAAAAGCCCAACGCTTAATTATCCCCTATATCATGATTGGAATATGTTGGCTCTTCCCCATCAGGATGCTCGTTAAGTATCCCTATTACAATGGCCTAACTGTACCGCACATCATCTTTAAATCAATTCTGTTGGGCGAAGACAACGGTCACCTTTGGTTTCTCCCGACTCTTTTTTTCATTACAGCAGCCACGTCGTGCATCTTTCAAATACTCGAAAAGAGCCCTCTAACAAGTTTTAAGGTTCCGATAGTTTTCGGCGCTTCAATTTATCTTTACCATTTTGGAATACCATCAGCGAACAGATATATCAATTTGGCAGAAGCAAATGCAATATGGTTTGCGCTTGGCCTAACAATCCACTACTTGGAAGCAAACAAATGGTTCGAGAGCTATAAAAGGCGTAAAAGCATATCAATAGTCCTAATACTATTATTCCTTGTAAACTTACTAAAACAAGTGGTGCCCCCCATTGCTTCCACCGCCCTTACTTGCATAGCGCTTGCTGAGTATTTGCTCGCTTGAGCACTGTTGAATATCGCGAAACAGCACCGCCGATATCGCGCTTGGGCACCGGGGCCGACACTGGCCCCGGTGCTTTTTTATTGCTACCGGTCTATCCGCGGCGCTGCCGCATGTTGGCCTCG
>DBGEDL010000026.1:0-1051 GCA_048375035.1 Collinsella sp. | reverse complement strand
GGGGCACCCGGCCACGGCGATGTCGCCGGCGGCCTTGGTCTGGCCGTAGACGGACAGCGGGCTGAGGGGCTCCTCCTCGTCATGCACCTCGGCGGTGCCGTCGAAGACGTAGTCGGAGGACACGTGGACGAGCGTGATCCCGTGCTCGGCGCAGGTGCGGGCGAGAAGGGCGGGGCCGGTCGCGTTGGCCTTCCAGGCGGCCGCGCGGCCCTCGGGGGTCTCGGCCCTGTCCACGGCGGTGTAGGCGCCGCAGTTGATGACGGTGCCGTAGAGCGACCAGTCGTACTGCGCGTAGGCGTCCGGGTCGGACATGTCGAAGGTGTCGATGTCGCAGAAGTCGAAGTCCTTCGCGACGCCGCGCTCCTCCGCCAGCCTGCGCACAGCATGGCCCAGCTGGCCGTTGCAGCCGGTGACGAGCGTCCTCTTGGGCGCCATTGGGACGACGTCCCTGAGCATCGGGTGGTTGAGGTCGGCCTCGGAGACGGTGGCCTCATCGAGCGGGATCGGCCACTCGATGGCGAGCTCGGGGTCGGCGAGGTTCACGAAGGTGTAGGTCTTCTTGAGCTCGAGGGACCAGTGGGCGTCCACCAGGTAGGTGTAGGCGGTGCCGTCCTCCAGGGCCTGGAAGGAGTTGCCCACGCCGCGCGGGACGTAGATGGCCTTGGACGGGTCGAGCGTGCAGGTGAACACCTTCCCGTAGGTCTCGCTGCCCTCGCGCAGGTCCACCCAGGCGCCGAAGACGCTGCCGCGCGCCACGGAGATGAACTTGTCCCAGGGCTCGGCGTGGATGCCGCGGGTGACGCCGCGGCTGTCGTTGTAGGAGATGTTGTTCTGGACGACCCTGAGGTCCGGGATGCCCAGGGCGGTCATCTTGGCGCGCTGCCAGTTCTCCTTGAACCAGCCGCGCGAGTCGCCGTGGACGGCGAGGTCGACGACCTTGAGGCCCTCGATGCCGGTCTCGGCGACGGAGAGGTCCTTCTCGAATGCGATGTCTGCCATGTGGGAAAAGCTCCTATCGAAGAGGTTGTATAACCGGGGGCGCCCGCGCGGG
>DBGEDL010000025.1:0-39657 GCA_048375035.1 Collinsella sp. | reverse complement strand
GTCCAGGGTTCGACCCCCTGACGGCCCACCACACGATATCTCCTCTAAAGTCCGCCACAACGGACTTTAGCTTTGGGTCGTTAGCTCAGTTGGTAGAGCAGGGGACTCTTAATCCCAAGGTCCAGGGTTCGACCCCCTGACGGCCCACCCAAAGATTGTTAAAGCGACTGGCACAGGCTGGTCGCTTTTTTGTTGACCTTACATGGGGTCGAACCCGTCGGGGCACAGCCGCTTTCACAGATCGAGTCTACCCTGGGGATCGGTAAAACCGTCGGTACCTTCCTTGAGTTTCTTCTCGTCTGCCTTCACGCGACGCTCGAGCTTTTTTGTATCCTCGGCAGGCGGCAGGTTCTCGGGGACAATTCCGCGGTCGATGAGGCTGCCACGCACGCTTGTGTTGTTCTCGACGTGCTCTTGCTTGATCTGGTCCAGACCGTACAGGTCGTGTTCCTCGGCGTTGAAGGCCGTCATCGAGTTCGTAAGGTCCTTTGCTTTGATGAGGACATCGGCTAACCTGTCCGCCAATGCCGCGCTCTTGGGTATGCCGAGCTGCTGCTTCATTTCCGCTGTGCTTCTGCCGCCGAATAACGCTTCATCGCCCTTCGACTTGATGATCGCGAATCCTTTGGAGTCTACGCCGCGTTTGAATGCAATATCCGAGAGCTGTTTCTCTGAATCGGATAGCGAGTGGCGCGCCTGTAAGCGTTGAATCTCTGCGAAGCGCTGCTCTATGAGCTCTTGGCGGCGCGTCTGCACGGCAATGCCTGGGCGAGCGCAATCTCTGGCTTGTTTGAATCTCCGTTCTGGGCGATTAAATAGCATGCATAGCGCGTAAGTTTGTAGTCTTTAACCGCGCGAGCGGCGACACCGGCAGTTACCATTTTCGTGGTGTCACGAAAATGGTAATCAACTGGAGTTTTGTTTGTTTCGCACGAGACTTTTGCCCTCTTAACAACTTCGACGAAGTTTTCCCATCGCGTGTACCCCATGGGTTCCATTAAATCTCGTGCGAGCCAATACTCAACGCCGTCTTCCACATTGGCGTAGCTATCAAGTTCGACACGCCACTTCTCGATATCTCTACTGTCCATATCTCCTCCTCGCTGGCCTATTGTCTATGCGGGCTTTGTCCGCTCCGTATTCAGAATAAGGATACGCTGCCGTACGGACACGAATGGGCCCCGTGCCACTTCGAGCTCACGGGGCCCATAGATATCGATTAGTTGTGCTCTGCTTTAGATAGGTGTCCAGTTTAATCCGCTCGATAGTGCGACCCGAGACTTTCAGTTCGCTTGCGCATGGCTTTGACCATTTCCTGTGCTAGTTGAATCTGCGATTGCAGGCGGGCGAGGGCTGCGACTTCGCTGTCCTGGGCTTTCTGTGTGCTCAAGGTCGTTGCCTCTGTCTTCAAGCCCTCAAGCTCGTGTAGTGCCTCGGATAGGCCCGTCTCGGTGCGGTTGATCATGCAATAGGTGCTCATCGTGTGCTTAAGGCTGCGTGTCAGGTGTTCGGCGTCTGTTGTGGCAATGCCGTACTGGGGGAGGGTGATATCCGCCTTCAGGGCCGCCTCAGGCTCTTTCTGCGCTGCAAGGGCTGCCGATGCGCCCGCGATGCGTCCGAATACGATGCCGTTGGCGCTTGACAAGCCACCAATGCGGTCGGCGCCGTGCATGCCGCCTGTCGCCTCGCCGCAAGCGTAGAGGCCCTCAACGCCCGTGTGCGCGGTCTTATCGATCTTGATGCCTCCGTTAGCGGCGTGGGCATACATCGCAACGCGCATCTCGTCAGTCGGGGCGATGCCGTGCTCGTCTTGCAGCCAGGTGGCAAAGGTCTGCACAAACTCAGGGACGTCCTCGCGGGGGAAGTCGTAGTGGAGTGCCAGGCCTTCGGCACCAGCCTGATCGATGACGAGATCGATAGCCCGGGAGGCTAAGCGTGACGTGAAGGGACCATATCCAGAGCGTTGCTCGAGCAGGTCGTCTAGCTTGTCATCGGCAATATCTGCCGGCTGGTCGAACTTGACATAGCGCCAGGTTTTCTCGTTGAAGACCAGGTTGCGCTTGGGCTCGATGAAGCCGGGCATCATTTGCATGAACTCTATATTAGTAAGCGATGCGCCGTGCGCCAGTGCGATGGCCTGCGAGGAGCTGAGCACATCAGCCGACGTAAGGCTGCGCTCGAACAGGCCGCCTGTGCCACCGGCTGCGATGATCGTGGCCTTGGCAGCAAAGGGCACGATTCGATCTTCGGTGAGGTCGTAGAGCACGGTTCCGATGATTCTGCCGTTCGTGTCCTCAACAAGGTCGATAAGCTCATGGCGGGGGAGCAGGCGAATACCGAGCGACTCGATCCGGGTCGTCAGAGCGTCCTCAAGCGGCTTGCGGGTGAGGCCGCGCCACATGCGCGTCTTGTGGTCAAAGCAGGGGATAAACTGCTTTTGCTGAGCGCTCTCAGCGCTTTGCGGACGCTGGAGCTCAACGCCCAGGTCTTGCTCGAGCCATTCAATTGCCTGGGGAATGCCGTGGACAAACGTCTGGACAAGCTCGGGGTCGGCGACGCCGCCACCGACGGTCTGGATGGTGTCGATGAGGTCTTGTTCGTCGTCTTGGTTAACGGGTCCGATAAGCCCCAGGCCCCAGGTTCCGGGGAAGAAGCTCGATCCACTCATAACCTTGCCGGCGCTTGCCACAGCGACGGTTGCGCTCGTGCGTGCCGCTTCGATTGCGGCGCAAAGGCCCGCAATGCCAGATCCAATTACCAGTACATCAGTCGATTCCATCGGATTCCTTTCTCGTCCGGCGCATTGTCGCACGGGTGATCGGCAATGGGGCCGCAAAGACCCGGCAAATCGGTAAAGGGCAAATATGGCAGGTGGGCGTCATGGACGCTCTGACGCTCCATCTCATCACATCTTGTATTTCGCCCCAGCTGATATATCGGCATTAGCTACCCTGCGCCAGCGCAAACAAAAAGAGCCGCTACCTCGAAAGGTAGCGGCTCCAAAGCTCAACGATATGAGCATCGCGCGGGCGCGATTAGGCCTTGAGGGCCTCCTCGACGGCGACAGCGCAAGCGACGGTGGCACCGACCATGGGGTTGTTGCCCATGCCGATGAGACCCATCATGTCGACGTGCGCAGGCACGGAGGAAGAACCGGCGAACTGGGCGTCGGAGTGCATGCGGCCCATGGTGTCGGTCATGCCGTAAGAGGCAGGGCCGGCGCCCATGTTGTCCGGGTGCAGGGTACGGCCAGTGCCGCCACCAGAAGCGACGGAGAAGTACTTCTTGCCAGCCTCGATGCGCTCCTTCTTGTAGGTGCCAGCGACGGGGTGCTGGAAGCGCGTGGGGTTGGTGGAGTTACCGGTGATCGAGATGTCGACGTTCTCGTGCCACATGATGGCAACGCCCTCGCGGACGTCGTCGGAGCCGTAGCAGTTAACGGCAGCGCGGGGACCATCGGAGTAGGGGATGGTCTCGACGACCTTGAGCTCGCCCGTGTAGTAGTCGAACTGGGTCTTCACATAGGTGAAGCCGTTGATACGGGCGATGATCTGGGCGGCGTCCTTGCCCAGACCGTTGAGGATAACGCGCAGCGGCTTCTTGCGAGCCTTGTTGGCGTTCAGAGCCAGACCGATAGCGCCCTCAGCGGCAGCGAAGGACTCGTGGCCGGCCAGGAAGGCGAAGCACTCGGTGTCGTCGGAGAGCAGCATAGCGCCCAGGTTGCCGTGGCCCAGACCGACCTTGCGGTCCTCGGCGACGGAGCCGGGGACGGTGAAGGCCTGGATGCCCTCGCCGATGATGGCGGCAGCCTCAGAAGCGGACTTGGCGCCACGCTTGACAGCGAGAGCGCAACCGAGGGTGTAGGCCCACTCGGCGTTCTGGAAGGCGATGGACTGGGTGTTGTTGACGATCTCACGCGGGTTGAAGCCCTTGTCGGTGCAGATCTGCAGAGCTTCCTCGAGGGAGGCGATGCCGTTGTCGGCGAGGCACTTGTTGATCTTGTCAGCGCGGCGCTCGTAACCTTCGAACGTAACAGTCATAGTTATTTCCCTCCCTTTCTACTCGTGAACCGGGAACACGCTGGCGACGGAGTGAGTCTCCTCGTCGGTGCGCGGGTCGATGTACTTGGCAGCGTTCTCCCACTGACCATAGTGGCCCATAGCGCCAGCGATGGCCTCCTCGGGGGTCTTGCCGGCCTTGACGGCGTCGGTGAACTTGCCGAGGTTCAGGAACTCGAATGCGATGATCTCGTTCTTGTCGTTGAGAGCCATGCGGGTGACGTAGCCCTGAGCGAGCTCGAGGTAACGAGCGCCCTTGGCCTTGGTGCCGAACATGGTGCCGACCTGAGAGCGAAGGCCCTTGCCGAGGTCGTCGAGGGAGGCGCCCACGGGCAGGCCGCCCTCGGAGAACGCGGTCTGGCTGCGGCCGTAAACGATTTGCAGGAAGATCTCGCGCATAGCAACGTTGATAGCGTCGCAGACGAGGTCGGTGTTGAGGGCCTCGAGGATGGTCTTACCGGGAAGGATCTCGGAAGCCATGGCGGCAGAGTGGGTCATGCCCGAGCAGCCGATGGTCTCAACGAGGGCCTCCTCGATGATGCCGTCCTTGACGTTCAGCGTGAGCTTGCAGGCGCCCTGCTGAGGTGCGCACCAACCCACACCGTGCGTAAGACCGGAGATGTCGGAAATCTCCTTAGCCTGGACCCACTTGCCCTCCTCGGGGATGGGTGCGGGGCCGTGGTATGCACCCTTGGCAACGGGGCACATGTTCTCCACTTCCTGTGAGTACTGCATGCCTCTCCTCTCTATCGTGTTGGCGTCCCGTCTGGGGGTCGTGGCTGGCGATTGCCGGGCGACCCTTCGAAAGGGACATGACATGCAGCCCCTATAATACCGCGAAATGCACGGAATATTCGGCGAACGGCTCAGTTTTCGTAGCGAGAAGTCCGGAAGTTTTAATTGAAACGATTTAACTCTATGTTCTGTGGTCGCGAACTTCCGTAGAGGGGGTTCGTCTTGGGCAAGCTTTTGGTCAGCTCTTGTATGCGTTGCGGGGTCTGACCTGTTGCAACGGTGCCGTTCGCCGCCCGTTTACTGCCTTTGGCCGCGCGAGTGTATTGTTTTGCGTGAATGTTTTGATGGCACGCTTCAATCGTGCTGTATTGGATGGCAATCAGATCCCGGCGAAGGGAGCGCCATGCAGCGCGTTTGGAGAACGGTTACCGGCTTTTACCATGTCTGTGCCCGCGGTATGGGCAAGCAGCTCATCTTTGAGGGCGATGAAGACCGGTGGGAGTTTTTGGAGCTGATGCGTGAGTGCTGCCGCGAGGCGGGCGTGACGGTTATCGCCTGGTGCCTTATGGGCAATCACGTGCATCTGGTGCTTGCAGATTACGAGGACGCGATGAGCGCGGCGATGCACCGGCTGCTTTTGACGCACGCGCGGCGGTTCAATAAACGCACGGGGCGCACGGGCCATCTGTTCCAGAACCGTTTTGACCGGCGCTCGCTCGATACCGACTGGCAGGTGATGGAGGCCATTCGCTCCGTACACGCCGATCCGCAGGAGGCGGGCGTTAGCCTAATCGAGCGTTATCCCTGGAGCAGCTTTGCGGAGCATTTGTGCGCTTACGACGGTGACGCGGCTGATGTCGCGAGGGGATTTTCCGATCCTTCTTGCGTGCTTGAGCTCTTTGGTTCTGCCGAGGGCTTTATTGCCTATTCGCTTTCGACGCCCGGCGGCAGTGAACCAGCGCTGCGCGATATGAAAGAGACGGAGTGGGAACGCCACGCCTTTGCCGGCAAGTTGGCGAAGCGCCTCGGGGTTCCGCTCAACGGGGTTAAAACTGCACCGCCGGCGCAGCGCGATGCCGTTATTGTTGGATTGAACAATGCCGGTTTTACGGTGCGTCAGATTGAGCGATATACGGGGATTAGCAAAAGTACCGTCTCTCGTATCGTACGCGCCCGCGCGCGAACGGCGATGAGGGCTGGCGGAAACGTGATGTAAGGTCGCCTGTTCACCGCAGCTGGGGTCGTCCATACGCTGCAACCAGCGTTCAAAAGCTTGGTACGGTAACTGCACTTCTTAATATGCATAGAACAATCGCTATCTTGCATAAAAAACAGCTCAGTCCGGGTTTGCCCGTGCCTACCCCCGTCTGCGCCGTGCAAAAAACGGAGTTTTCAGCATCGTGGTGCTGTCGGCACCGCCGCAATCTTGCAACATGCGGGCCCCGAAGCTATTGATCCCTGCCGTTGCGCCCTTGAAGCACGTGCCTGCGTCCCGTCAGACCGCGATGTCTGTTCTAAAACACAATATATATGCGCCTAAAGACGTTGATTAACGCTTCCGATGCGTATGCACACAGCTTTGCATGCTGAATACTCGCAAAAATGCACGCCGCACCCCATGGTACCCGTCTGCGGCAGGCGCGAAGCGAGTCGGAGCTTCGCAGAACGGGGCTTGGCGCATTGCTTAGCGGGCCCGGGGCCCTGCCGCAGGCCTTTGGTGCTGTGGAAAACGCCCGTGTTCACGTCTGGCTGTGTGGCAAATGTCAGACGGGGCGTCGGACGCGCGGACTTTGTGCGTTCGCGCTCATTAGGTAAAAACAGAGCCGCCCGTATCGGGCGGCTCGGCAATCAAAAAACTTGGATTCGGGGCATAAACTACTGGTTTGTTTGCCCCCCGAGCATGCCGTCGAGGGCACGCCAGGCGAGCTCGGCGCATTTGACGCGGGCGGGCATGTGCGAGATGTCCTGGAGCTGGGCGGCTTCGTCCAGGTCTTCCAGGTCGTCCTCGGAGAGCTTCTCGCCGCGGATCATGGCGAGGAAGAGTCCCGCCAAGCGACGTGCCTCCTCGACGGTCTCGCCGGTGATGAGGTCGGCCATGATGTCGGCGCTGGCCTGGCTGATGGCGCAGCCATGACCGGTAAAGGAGGCCTCCTCGATCACGCCCTTCTCGACACGCAGCTGCAAGGTGAGCTCGTCGCCACAGCTGGGGTTGATGCCGTCGTGCTCGTGCGTGGGGGCATCCATCTCGTACTTATAGTCGGGGTGCGAGTTGTGCTCCATAAACGTGGTGGAGGTGTATAGATTACCCATTGAACGTGCTCCAAACGTGATGCAGACCGGCGATGAACTTGTCGATGTCGGCCTTGTCGTTGTAGAAGGCCACGCTGGCGCGGCAGCAGGCAAGGTTCTCGACGCCCAGCCAGGTGAGCAGCGGCTGCGCGCAGTGGTGGCCGGCGCGGATGCAGACGCCGTCCATGTCCATGATGCTCGCGACGTCGTGCGGATGGATGCCCTTGACGTTAAAGCTCACAACGCCGTGGTGGTTGTCCCAATAGATGGAGCCGATGATCTGGACAAAGTCGAGCTGCATGAGTTCGCCCATCAGATAGTGGACGAGTGCCTGCTCGCGGGCCTGGATGTTCTCGTAACCCACCGTGTTGACCAGGTAATCAAGGGCGGCGCCCGTGGCGAAGATGCCGGCGGCGTCCTGCGTGCCGGCCTCGAACTTCTCGGGGACGGGCGCCCAGACGGCGTCCTGCTCGGTGACAGAGTCGATCATCTCGCCACCGGTGAGCATGGGCGGCATGGCGTTGAGCAGGTCCATCTTGCCCCACAGCACGCCGATGCCCATGGGGCCCATGGCCTTGTGCGCGCTAAAGGCAAAGAAGTCGGCGCCCAGGTCGGCCACATCGACCGGCATGTGCGGCAGCGACTGCGCACCGTCGACGACCAGGTAGCCGCCGTACTTGTGCACGAGCTTGCCGAGGTTCTTGACCGGGTTCTCGACGCCCAGCACGTTGGAGACCTGTCCCACGGCTAGGATCTTGGTCTTGGGACCCACCTTGGCAAGAACCTCCTCGGTGGTAAGCTGGCCGGTCTTGGTGGGGTAGAGGTAGACGAGCTTGGCGCCGGTCTCGCGGCAGACCTGCTGCCACGGAATCAGGTTGGAGTGGTGCTCCATGATAGTGATGACGACCTCGTCGCCCGGTTCGAGCACTGTGGGCGCAAAGCTCTTGGCGACCAGGTTGAGCGACTCGCTCGTGTTGCGGGTGAAGACGACTTCGTTGGCCTGGGGGGCGCCGATGACATCGGCGATCTGCTGGCGCACCTTCGCGATGGCCTCGGTGGCCTCGACGGACAGCGAGTACAGGCCGCGCAGGGGGTTGGCGTTCATGCGCTGGTAGAAATCGCGCTCGGCGTCGAGCACGCAGGCGGGACGCTGCGCGGTGGCGGCACTATCGAGGAAGGCGATCTCGGGATGCTGCTGGAACAGCGGGAACTGTGCCTTGTAGGGGTTGGTCTCGATGTCTACGGTAGGCCAGCCGCGCGAGGCCTCGTCGCTGGCGTCGAGCTCCATGGGCTCGGGGGCGGTACAGGTATCGCATTTAACGTGCTCGGTGTCGATCATGCGAGCTCCTCTTCAAAGTTGTCGATCAGGTTGTTTCCCAAGCGGACGACGGCGGCGCGGGTACGCTCGTCGGTGGCGGAAAGCGCGGCGTCTTCCAGCTTGGCGCGGATGAACAGGTCCTCGGCGGCGTTTTGGTCAAGGCCGCGGCAGGCGAGGTAGAACAGCTGCTCGTCGCGGACGTGACCGATGGTGGCGCCGTGGTTGCCGGCGACGTCGTCCTCGTCACAGAGAATGACGGGAACGGTCTTGTTGTCGACGCCCTTGTTGGCCAAAAGCACCGTCTCGCGCTCGGTACCGGTTGCACCCTTGCAGCCGTGCACGAGGTCGATGGTGCCGCGGTAGACCTTTTTGGACGTGCCGGTCAGCACGCCGTTGGCGTCGATTTCGCACTCGGTCTTGCGACCGCGGTGGCGCAGCTCGTAGTTAAAGTCGCGTACCTGCTCGCGAGCGCCCAGGTAGTCAGTATCGATGGTGACCTTGGCGGTATCGCCCAACAGGTCGCCGGCAAGGCCTGTGGCACTGGCGCCGGCACCCAGGACGGTGTGCTGCACGTTGACGCGCGCGCCCTCGTCCAGGAACAGGCCGGTGTCGTCGAGCGCGATCCAGCTATCGTCGAGTGTCTGCGTGCAGGTCACGTTGACGGTGGCATACTCGTGGGCGCAGACGCGCAGCACGGAACCCACGACGCCCTCGCCGGCAACGGGGGAATCCAGGGCAATGCTCAGGTCGAGCGTTGCCTGCGGACGGGCGACGACGTCGATGGCGGCGATGGCGGCCGCCGCGTCGAAGCCGCTCACGCGCACGGTGACCGTTGCGTGCTTATATGCGGGCACATCGATGACGATGCGCTTGGAGGCATGCTCGGCCAGATAGGCGTAGGCGGCCTCTCCCATGCCGGTCTCGAAGGCCTCGGCGGGGGAGAGCTCCTCCTCGAGCTTGATGGCACCGGCCTGGTAGACGGAGGTGGCGGGCACGTCGAGCTCAGTCTCGGGGGTGATGCGGGCGCGATCGGCGGCGTCGCCGGGGGCAGAGACGCGGCGCTCGGGGAAGCGCTCGGCCATGGCATCCATAGCGGTGTCGAACGCGTCATCCGAGCCATGGAACTGCTCGTCCAGTCCCTCGACCTCAACGGCCTCGGCAGGAGCGGCGGCAAGCTCGTCGGAAAGCTCGAGCTTGGTCTGGTTCATCTTGAGCCAACCCCAAGTGGCAGCCGGCATCGCATTGACCTGCTCAAGGGTGGTAGCAGCGGTGTTCGTGGTCTGTTTCATTATCCGATCGCTCCTTCCATCTCGAGCTTGATCAGGTTGTTCATCTCGACGGCGTACTCCAGCGGCAACTCCTTGGAGACCGGGTTGGCAAAGCCGTTGACGATCATGGTGCGGGCCTCTTCCTCCGAGATGCCGCGGCTCATCAGGTAGAAGACCTTGTCATCGCCAATGCGGCCGATGGTTGCCTCGTGGCCGATGTCGACGTTCTTGGCGCGGATGTCCATGGCGGGGATGGTGTCGGAACGGCTCTGGTCGTCGAGCATCAGCGACTGGCAGCTCACGGTTGCCTTGGAGCCCTCGGCCTTGGGCGTCGCCACGATGGAGCTGCGGAAGGTCTGGATGCCGCCGCTCTTGGAGATGCCCTTGGTCTCGACGGTTGCCGAGGTATCGGGCGCATTGAGCACGACCTTGCAGCCGGTGTCGAGGTTCTGGCCGGCGCCGGCAAAGGTGATGCCGGTAAAGCTCGAGCGGGCGCGGCGGCCGTTGAGCACGCTCATGGGGTAGAGATAGCCCACGTGGCTGCCGAAGGAGCCGCTGATCCACTCGATGTCGCCGTCCTCGTCCACGCGCGCACGCTTGGTGTTGAGGTTGTACATGTTCTTGGACCAGTTTTCGATGGTCGAGTAGCGCAGGTGCGCACGCTTGCCCACAAAGAGCTCCACAGCGCCGGCGTGGAGGTTGGCCACGTTGTACTTGGGCGCGGAGCAACCCTCGATAAAGTGCAGGTCGGCGTCATCCTCGACGATGATGAGCGTGTGCTCAAACTGGCCGGCGCCCTTGGCGTTAAGGCGGAAGTAGCTCTGCAGCGGGAAATCGAGCTTGGTGCCCTTGGGCACGTAGACAAACGAGCCGCCCGACCACACGGCACCGTGCAGGGCCGCAAACTTGTGGTCGGTGGGCGGGATGAGCGTCATAAACTTCTCGTGGATGAGCGGCTCCCACTGCGGGTCGTGCAGGGCTTCCTCGATGCCGGAGTAGACGATGCCCATCTTGGACGCGGTGTCCTGCATGTTGTGGTAGACGAGCTCGGAGTCGTACTGAGCGCCGACGCCCGCCAGGTAGCTACGCTCGGCATCGGGGATGCCCAGGCGCTCAAAGGTGTTCTTGATGTCGTCGGGCACCGACTCCCAGTCGTGCTTTTGGTCGGTGTTGGGTTTGACGTAGGTGACGATGTTGTCCATGTCCAGGCCCTCGATGGAGGGGCCCCACGTCGGGTCGGGGAAGCGGTTGAAAATCTCGAGGGACTTGAGGCGCAGATCGAGCATCCACTGCGGCTCGTCCTTCTTGGCGCTGATCTCGCGCACGATGTCGGGCGTGATGCCGGCGTCGAGGCGCTCGAATCCCTCCTCGCCATAGGTGAAGTCGTAGAGGCTGCGGTCGATGTCCGCGACCTCGGTGCGGTTCTTGGTCATTGCGTCGCCCCTTTACGCCTGCTGCTCGGCAGCGGCGGTCTCGGCCTGGGCGCGCTGCTCGGCGGCCTCGCGCTCGAAGGTCTCAAAACCGTTCTTGTCGATCCAGGGGATGAGCGAGGCATCGTCCTCGCGCACGATGTGGCCCTTGACCATAACGTGGACGCGGTCGACATCCAGGTGCTCCAGGATGCGCGTGTTGTGCGTGATGATGAGCATGGAGCCGTCGCAGCTCTTGCGGTAGGCGTCCATGCCGTGGCTGACGGTGGAAAGCGCGTCGACGTCCAGGCCCGAGTCGGTCTCATCCAGGATGGCGAGCTTGGGCTGCAGCAACAGAAGCTGGAGCATCTCGACCTTCTTTTTCTCGCCACCCGAGAAGCCCACGCCCAGCTCACGGTTGAGGTAGGCGGTATCCATGTTGAGTTCGGCCGCGAGCTCCTTGACGCGACGGCGGAACTCCTTGCCCTTCATCTCCAAGCCGGGGCGGCCGGCGATGCTGGCGCGCAAAAAGCTCGACAGCGGCACGCCCGGGATCTCGACCGGTGCCTGGAAGCTCAGGAACAGGCCGGCGCGCGAGCGCTTGTCGGTGGTGAGCTCGGTGATGTCCTGGCCGTCAAAGATGATGCAGCCGTCGTTGACGGTATAGACGGGGTCGCCCATGACCAGGTGGCCGAGGGTGGACTTGCCGGCGCCGTTGGGGCCCATCAGCACGTGGGTCTCGCCGGCGGCGACGTTGAGGTTGACGTTGTGGAGGATGGTCTTTTCGTCCACGGAGGCGGTCAGACCTTCGATGGAAAGCAGCGGATTTGCGCTCATGCTGTCCCTCTCTGTATATGGTGTACTCATAGGTGTACTAAACCCTAGGAATCTTCTCGGAATAAAGTTACTATGGGTTCGGCGTTAGTCAAGGGAAAACCCGACTAATCCACTCGACTTTTCAAATTCTGGGACAAAATAACCTGTTGTGTTTGTCCCATTTACTTAAGATTTGGGACAAACAAACCTGGTTATGTTGTCCCAGATGCGATGGGAGGGTAGGTATGCTCATTTCTTCCAAGGGCCGCTATGCCCTCCGGCTGATGATCTATATCGCGGCGCTGGGCGACGCCGAGGGCAAGATTGCCCTGCGCGAGGTTGCCGACCGCGAGCATATCTCACAAAAGTATCTGGAGCAGCTGGTTCGTCCGCTTATGAAGGCGGGCCTGCTTAAGAGCGTGCGCGGCAAGGGCGGCGGCTACATGATGGCCAAGGACCCGGCCGAGGTGCGTGCCGGCGACATCCTGCGCGCCGTCGAGGGCAGCACGGCTCCAGTGGCGTGCGATGGCATCGACAACAGCTGCACTCGCAGCGATCTTTGCTCGACCGTCAAGTTCTGGCGCGGCCTGGACGACGTGATCGAAAAGTACGTCGACGGCGTGACGTTGGCCGACTTGGCCGCCGTCCCCGAAATCAACTTTGACATTAAGCTGTAGGGCTGCAAATGGCATCTCTCGACAAGGTGTATAAGCAAATTGAAGTTTTTGCTCGGGAGTGTGACGCCGAGAAGGTTGTGCTGTTTGGCTCCCGCGCTCGAGGTGACAACTTGCCTAAGAGCGATATTGACATCGCAGTAGCAGGTTGCCGGGATTTCGGCCGGTTGTCATATTTGATCGAGGAGCGTCTTGATACTCTTTTAGATGTAGATGTCGTCAATCTCGATGAGCCCTTATCGCAGCAATTGCTCGATGAAATTGCCAGGGATGGTGTGATTCTGTATGAAAAAATATGAGAACTTTGCCAGCGCCTTGGCGAATCTTGAGGATGCGCCCAATCAGGATCTCAACAATGATTTTGTTCAGAGTGGATTGATTAATAAGTTCAATCTTCAATTTGAACTGAGCTGGAAGCTCCTTAAGCGTCTGCTCGAGTATGAAGGCGCCACGCTTGCCGCGTCGGGGTCTCCTCGTGCCATCTTGAAGGAGTCGTACCGATTCTACGACTTTATTGATGAGGCGGCCTGGCTAGATATGCTCAGAGACCGCAATACGAACGTCCATATCTACGACAACAAGCTCGCTCAAGACTTGATTCAGCGCATCTTGAACGTCTATATCCCCGCTTTCTGTCAGTTGAGGGACGGGCTGATGGAGCGATACGGCGAGCTTCTGATGGCGCCCGACGACCAGTTTGTTTAATTCCTTAAGATTTCGCAGAGGGTTGTTGCCGTTTACCGAGGGGTTGTTGTGTAACAACGGGCGAGCTGCAATACTTATTTTTATCTTTGCAAACTGAACTTTAACTACACCAATGCAGGGAGGATCTTATGCAGCCCAAGCATTCTGCTATTGTCGCGGGCCTGACGCTGGCGCTTTCGTTTGGCGCCGTTTCCGCGCCGGCACCCGCCGCTGCCGAGGAGCCCACGCCGGGCGTTGCCTCGGATGCCACCGATATCGATAAGGGCCTTTACACCCAGCAGTCCTTCTCGGGCGTGCTGAGGTCGGTTCAGGGCGTTTCGTTTGTCAACGTGACTCCCGAGATGAAGTACTTTACCAAGTACGAGAGCCATGGTAACTACAACCAGGGATTTTCGTATGGTGACGGCTATAACGCACTGGGCTATTACCAGTTCGACCGCCGTTGGTCGCTCATTCCGTTTATGAAGCAGGCCTACAACTACAACCCCGAAAAATACAGCATGCTCAAGGATGCGATTGATCGCGGCAGCGAGATTTCCAACACGAGCAATGCCATGTACGAGAACGGCCAGCTCACCGAGCTGGGCCATATCGCGCAGGATGCCTTCCAAGGTGCTTATAACACCGATCCTGCTGAGTTTTCGGCTCTGCAGGATGCGTATGCGTACAACTCGTACTATGCGGTGACCGAGGCGTGGCTCAAGAGCGGCCTTGGTATTGATATTTCGGGCCGCGCCGATTGCGTCAAGGGCATGGTGTGGAGCATTACCAACATGTGCGGCACTGGTGGCTGCAGGGACTTTTTCCGCTGGGCGAATCTTTCCAACGATATGTCCGACCGCGAGTTTGTGACGGCGCTCTCCAATAGCGTGGTCAACAATGTCGCCACCAAGTTTTCGAGTCAGCCCCAGTATCATGAGGGCTGGAAGAACCGCTACCGCAACGAGCTGAAGGACTGCTTGGTTTATATCGCCGAGGACGAGGCTGCCGCTGCGACGCCCGTGCAGCCCGAGCCTGCGCCGGCGCCCTCGCCGACACCTGATTCGAATGACGACTCGGGTGACGATGCCAACGATGACAGGATTGATGCGCCCTCGACCGATGCTGACGGTAATGGCTCTGCTGGCGGCACTACCAACGACGGCTCTACCTCGAACGGCTCCGATTTGAACGGCTCTGCTGCGGGCGATTCGTCTTCAAGCTCTGCCGGCAATACGGACAGCGACGCTTCTGGTTCGACCGACGCTGACACCTCTAACTCATCTACCGGCTCGAGCGATTCGTCCGTTGACACCGGCTCTAACAACGGCTCCGGCTCTGACGCAGCCCCTGATTCCGATGCTTCCAAGGACGACTCGAATAAGGCGCCGGACGCTCCCGTTGCTTCGCCGGACAAGAAGCCTTCTTTCTCCGAGCAGCTTGGTTCTACGCTGGGTTCTTCGCTGATGGCTGGCGTCAATAACGGCTCGGCCCAGAACAAGGACAACTCTGATCAGGCTTCCACGGAAAAGACCGAGGCCGCAAAGGGCGACTCCAAGGACAAGGCTTCCGAGAAGGCTGAATCCGATAAGGGTTCTAGCTCTGAGGAGAAGGACGACAAATCCGCTCAGAAGAAGGACGAGAGCAAGACCGAGGGCGAAAAGAAACAGTCCGAAGACGACGAGAGCGGAGCTGACAACCAGGTCCACGAGCAAAATGACTCCAAAACGGCGACCACCACGACCACGACGACTACAACTACCAAGTCCTCGGGCGGTAATATGCCCAAGACGGGCGATCTGATTGTGATGGCGAGCCTTGCCAGCGCGAGCTTGGCCACGCTGGGCGCTACGTCCATCGTGAGCGGTAAGCATAAGCTCGATCAGCAGAAGAAGGCTTCTGGGGAGGATGGCTCGGAGGAGTAGCCTCTCGGTTGCTTGATAATTAAAGAGTCGGGACGGGGTCCAGTGCGAATGCATCGGGCCTCGTTTTGTTGTGCAACGATTAGTTGTGCCCCCTCACGCCTCTTGTTGCTACCGTTTCCCGATATGATCGCGCGGCGACATCGGTACGCGCGAGGCGGTCATTACAATTGGTATCGTGTTGCGATTTAGGGGGAACGTTTTGGTGTCTGAACAGGCAAATAATGGTTGTACTGCCGGCTTTGGCGTGCGTTTGATCGGCTGTGCCGACGATGCGGCTTTGCCCATTGGCATGCACGACTATGCGGAGGCTCTTGGTTGCTGCACGCTGGTCGACAAGACCATGTTTATTGCCGATGTGTTGGACTGCGACGCGTCCGTTGTGGTGTGCTGTCGACCCGAGGGTTTTGGCAAGAGCATGAACCTGTCGATGCTCAGGGCTTTTCTGGAGCGTCCAGCGGTCGGTCGCGCTGGTCAGCTTTTGTTTGCCGATGCTCAGATTTGGGATGCGGACGGCGGGCGCTATCGGGATGAGTACGCTTGCTATCCGGTGATATCGCTGGACTTTTCTGGCGCTGCGAGGCGTGGCACCGATGTTGCCGACGTCGTGCGCGATGCTCTTTCGGACGAGTGCGCTCGCCTGCTGGCGCTTTTGGAGGCTCCGGATTTAGCTCGAGACAAGGTACGTCACATCGAACGCGTTGCGCGTGGCGCGGCGAGCGAGGATGAGGTTGACTCGGTGCTCGGTGTGCTCATTGAGCTGCTGGAGATGGCCTGCGATGGGCAGGTTGTATTGCTCGTTGATGGGTACGATGCGGCGTGGTCTCGCCGTGCGAGCGCGAGGGACGTTTCCGTAGCCGGTCCGGCGGAGCTGCTCGATCGCGTGCTGTTCGACGCCATTGCCACTGCGCGCGATTCGTTGCGGCTGACGTGTCTGATAGGGGAGTGTCCCGGTCCTGCCGAAGCGGCGCTTTCTTCGCGCGGCTGCTCGTATTGTCTGACTACGCCGCTGTCGGCGTGGTGTGACCGATGGTTCGGTTTTTCGGATGCCGAGGTCGAGGCTCTGTTGAATCATGCTGGGCGCGAGGAATATCTGGATGATGCGCGTGAATGGCTCGAGGGGTATCGGTTTGGCAGGGCCTATTGCTCGAGTCCGGCGCGCGTGATCGGTTTTCTGGACCGAGGCTGCACGGCGCCCGTGCGTGCCGATCTGTATGGATATGCCGATTGCCTGAGTAGGGTAGTTGCCGGGTGGAATCTCGAGCGTCTTTCGGACTTGTTCGATTTGCTCGAGGCCCATGGGTGCGCTGAGGTCCCGCTTTGTTTGGGCACTGCAGAGCCAGATGTCTCGCCTGACGATGGCATGTGGACAGCGCTATATCTGTCAGGTTTCCTGACGACAGATATGACTGAGGAGCCAGAGCATGGCGATCGCCTCCGTGCTTTGCGATTGCCCAATAACGAGCTTCGCCAGGCCTTGCGTCTAGTGATTATTGAGTGGTTTGAGTGCGCTGCAGAAGACAATCGAGACGTCGATGCGTTTCGCGACGGGCTGTGCCATGGGAACGAGGATACCGTGAGGCGGGCGCTAAGCCGCATCTTGGGAGATGCGGGAATCGGTGCGACCGACCCAGATACACCGCTGCCATATCACCTACTCTTGCAAGGACTCTGCTTTGGATTGCCGGGCTATTCCAATCCTGCTTCGAGGCGAAAGTGTGGCGCGGATCGCTGGGACATCCAGGTTTTTCCTACGGGCGCTGTGTTCGACGTAGCAGATACGATTGGCATGCTGGACGAGCGCCCGCTTATAACGATCAATATGATGTATGACCCCGATGTGGATGCGCTGGGGTTGGAATTGCTGGCCGTGCAGTCGCTACTCGACATAGAGCGCGACGGCATCGACGAAATCCGTGTACCGCGCCCCGGCGTGGGTCGCATGCGCTGGGGGTTCGGTTTTGATGGGCAGCATGTGGCTACGGTGTGCCAGCGGCTTTAAGCGCCGGGGTGTTTCCGGCTTCCGTTACTCGGTGTCCTTCAGGGGCGGCATGGGCTTCCAGTTGGGATCCTTAACGATCTTGCGGGCGTCCTTCATGCCACGGCGCAGCGCCGGAATACCGGTCTTAAAGCACTTGTCAACGGCGGCCAGGCGAATGAATTCCTTGCAGAAGGTCGCGGCGTTGCCCAGACGGAACAGCACGGGGTGGTAGTCGCCGTAGATCTGCATGTAGCGTGCCAGATAACCGCGGTTGCGCATGATGTAGTAGCGGTTGGTGTCGCTCGTGGAGTTGAGCTGGCGCTTGCCGGCGATATCCCAGTTAGAGACGGCGCGGGCGCGCTTGAGCACCAGGTCGGCCACAACGGCGGCGGGGAAGTGCTGGCTGGCCACGTAACCATAGCAGGCATCGTCGCCGTAGATGAAGAATCGTGCATCGGGCAGGCCGATCTTGTCGACCACGCGGCGCGAGAACATGCCGCCCTCAAAGCATAGCTGGTTCATGGCGCGGTAGCCCTCGGGTCCCAGGTCCCACTTGGCGACAGGGTTGGGAATGCCGAGTGAAAGGATGAGTTGGTATTGCCAAAAGAAGGCGCCGCCGTCAAAGTCCAGGCGCGAACCCTGGATGACATCGTAGCGGTCGGTCCACTTGGCAAGACGCTCGATGCCTTCGGGGATGACGAGCACGTCGTCGTCCATCACCCAGAACCACTGGGCACCCAGATCGTAGGCGCATTTAGTGCCGGCAGAGAAGCCACCTGCACCGCCGCCGTTTTCGAGCTGCGGGGCGTAGATGACACGGTCGGTGCCACCCTTTGCATCGGGCTGGTTGGTGTCGATGCCCCACAGGGTGGCGAGGCGATCGTTGAATGCGGCGCACATGGCCTCGGTCTCGCGCGAATTCTCGTTATCGACAATCACGATGCGCCAGGGCGTTGCCGTGAGCTCGGTCATGGAGTCGAACAAGTTGGCCAGGAGTTCCTGACGCTTGTACGTAACGACGACGATGGCGAGCTTGTCGATGGGAGCGGGAAGGGTTGAAGGCATGGGGCAATATATCCTTTCACGCGCGGCGGGCGAGTGCTGCGCGGAAGCTATCGAATACGTCCTTGGGACTGTCCTATTGTAAAGGCTCGGCGCGCCTTGACGGCAAGCTTTGAATAAAACGCAGGAACCTGCCATGGGCCCGCCGCATGACGTGGGACTGCTTTGCCCGCAAGAGGCTCCATAGATTATATAAACGCCCGTCGGCGCGCCGACCCTTTGATACCATGAAACGACAGGTATTTCCTAAGGAGCACATTTGTCTACTAACGCCTCTGGCAGCCCTGTTCTGTCGCTGCTTATTCCCATTTACAATGTTCAGCGCTACCTGCGTGAGTGTCTCGATTCCGCCCTGGCGCAGACGCTCAAGGATATTGAGATCATCTGCATTAACGACGGGTCGACCGACAACTCGCCCGCGATTATCCGCAAGTATATGGAGCGCGATGGGCGCGTCAAGATGATCGACAAGGCCAACAGCGGCTACGGCGACTCGATGAACCACGGTCTGGAGATGGCGCGTGGCAAGTACGTTGGCATTTTGGAGTCCGATGACTTTATGGCGCCCGACGCACTCGAAAAGCTTGTCTCGGCCGCCGATACCAATAATGCCGACTTTGCGAAGGCGAACTTTGATTTCTACTGGTCTAAGCCCGAGGAGCGCCGTTCGCTGCACGAGATGTTTAAGGCAAGGGATTGTGGCAAACCGGTGCATCCCAGCAATACGACGCAGTTCTTTAAGCAAAAACCGTCGATTTGGTCGGCCGTGTACCGTCGTGATTTTCTTGAGCGCAACGGTATCAAGTTCCTGCCGACTCCGGGGGCATCCTTTCAGGACACGTCATTTGCCTTTAAGGTGATCGCGTGTGCCGAAAAGGCTGTTTACCTGCATGATGCCGTGTTGTCGTATCGCCAGGACAACGAGAATTCCTCGGTCAATTCTTCGGCTAAGGTCTTTTGCGTCAATACCGAGTATGCCGAGATTGAGCGTTGGATTCGAGAGGATTATTCCCGTGGCCATGCAGGTGATGACGTCGCGCGCATGCTCAAGTTCAATCAGCTCATTAAGTACGATTCGTATATGTGGAACTACGTGCGCTTGGCGCCTAAGTTCTATAAGGAGTTCCTGGTTCAGATGGCTAAGGAATTTCAGGCGGCCTTGGACGCGGGGGAGTTTTCGCTTGACGACCTCAAGCCGTGGAAGCGCGCGAATCTCGCTGCCATCCTCAAAGATCCTGAGGGCTGGGTTGACGAGCATTCGAGTTTTGCGACGGATGGTGCCTTGGGGCGTGCTAAGTATTACGCCTCGGTTGGAGGCCCAGGCGTGGTCGCCGCATTCCTCATCGAATCGCTGAGGGGGTAGGTCGGCATGGGAGAGGCCTCGTGTCCTAAAGCTACCATTGTCGTCCCCGTTTACAACTCTGCGCGCTCCATTCAGCGATGCCTCGATTCGCTGTTGGCCCAGTCCGAGCGCTCGATTCAGGTTGTCTGCGTCAACGACGGTTCGACTGATGATTCGTTGAACGTGTTACGCCAGATCGCGCAGGCCGACGATCGCGTGCTGGTGATTGACCAGGAAAACGCGGGCGTCTCGTGTGCTCGAAATGCCGGTATCGATGCCGCCGAGGGCGAGACCGTCTTTTTTGTGGACGCCGACGATTACATCGATGCCCAGACGGTCGAGCGCGTGCTGCATGCCATGGAGTCTGCAGATGCCGAGGCCGCCGTTTTTGGCGGCGTCTGTGAGCCAGCCGATGCTGCCCCTAAACGCGTCCAGCAACTCATGAGCCCCAAAGCCGGTACCTTCGGCGCCCGTGATCCCCAGCTGCTGTTCCATTCAAATGCGCAGCCCTATGCCTGCCGTGCGGCTTTTTCGCGCGAGCTGCTCAATCGCGAAGGCATTCGCTTCGCCCCCGGTTTGGCTTTGGGCGAGGACGTCGTCTTCCAATTTGCGGCTTATGCGCTTGCCCGCAAGACCGTCGTCATGCCGGACAAGTTCTACCACTACGTGATGGATAGCGAATCGGCGACGCACGAGTTCAACAGTGCCGGGGCTCGCGCCAAAAAGCTTAACGCCCACATGAGGATGCTCGAGGAGGTCTTGGAGGACTGGGCGGCCTACGGTCTTTTGGACCTGTGTCCCGGTGAGCTGATAACTTGGTTTTTGGACCTCATTGTGTTCGACCTGGCGCGCTTGGATGCCGATGACTTCCATCGCGTGGCGGCTCGCGTCAACATGGACCTCACGACGTTTTTGGGAACGGAGTGGGCGGATATGCCTGCTAAGGGCGCCGTTCGCCGTGTTGCCCACAAGCTCGTTGCGGCGACCTCGAGTGTTTCGATGGCAGACGCCACGCTGTTCTATCTTTCGACTCGCGGTCTCAAAGCCTGTCTGGAGCGCTTTATCTAATTCCAAGCGCTGCCGCCCGCCGCAACCCGGCTGCTAAAATAACCCTGTTACACGCTATTCAACAGGAGGTTCTCTTGCAGAACTCTGATACCCCTAAAGTTTCGCTGCTTGTCCCCATTTGCAATGTCGAGCGCTATCTGCGCGAGTGCCTCGATTCCGCCGTGGCGCAGACGCTCAAGGACATCGAGATCATCTGTATCAATGACGGTTCCACCGATAGCTCGCCGGATATCATCCGCGAGTACATGGAGCGCGACCCCCGTGTAAAGATGATCGACAAAGCCAACAGCGGCTACGGCGACTCGATGAACCGCGGTCTGGAGATGGCGCGCGGTGAGTACGTGGGCATTCTTGAGTCCGACGACTTTATGTTTGAGGATTCGCTCCAAAAGCTGGTCGCCAAGGCCGATGCTGAGCATGCCGATGTGGTAAAGGGCGACTTTTATCTGTATTGGTCCACGCCCAGCGAGCGCCGTGAGCTGTTTGGGATCATCGGCGAGTATATGACGGGCGCCGCGTATCGCCCCGTCGATCGCCCGGGCATCTTCTACCGCAAACCTTCCATTTGGTCGGCCATCTATCGGCGCGAGTTCCTCAACGACAATCAGATTCGGTTCCTTCCCACGCCGGGCGCCTCGTATCAGGACGCAGGCTTTAACTTTAAGGTTTGGGCATGCGCCGAGCGTGCAGCGTTTATCGCGGACCCCATTTTGTGCTATCGCCAAGACAACGAGAAGAGCTCAGTTAATTCGCCCAACAAGGTATTTTGCGTGTGCGACGAATACGCCGAGATGCAGCGCTTTTTGGATGAACGTCCCGAGCTCAAGGTTCAGCTCCAGGGCATTTTAATGCGCATGAAGGTCGATACGTATCGCTGGAATGACGAGCGTCTGGTCGATGAGCTGCGCGAGCAGTTTTGGGAGAAGGCTTCGCCCGAGCTCAAGGCCGATTGGGATGCCGGTCGCTTTGATCTGTCGCTGTTCGATCCGCGCGGCGAGACCGACTTGCGCCTGATGGTCAAGTCGCCCCGTGCTTATATCGATTCGCGCTTTGACTTTAAGAAGCCGGGCAAGCTCAATACGTTTAAGCATTACTTTAAGATTGGCGGCCTGCCACTGGTCTGGCGTGTGCTGACGTATCAGCGCACCTACGGCGACAACCCGCACCCCGATGACGTTCCGGCCACACAGTAGGAGCGAGTGACTATGGCTACCCCCAAGATTTCCGTTGTCGTTCCCATCTATAAAGTTGAGGAGTGCCTGGCCTGGTGCCTGGACTCCCTGCTTGCGCAGGACATGCCCGATTGGGAAGGCGTGTTAGTCAACGATGGCTCGCCGGACGGTTCGCGCGATATTGCGGCTGCCTATTGCGAAAAGGACACGCGCTTTAGGCTGGTTGATAAGGAGAACGGCGGCCTGTCGAGTGCGCGTAATGCAGGCATCGCCGCGTCCACGGCGCCTATTGTCGCGTTCTTGGATTCCGACGACCGCTTCACGCCCGATGCATGCCGCGTGATCGTCGATACCTTTGAGCGCGAGGACTGCGACGTTTTGACCTTTGGTGCGAATCCGTATCCGCTGGAGGCGGGGTATCCGTGGCTTAACTATGTTCTGAGCCCGCGCGATGTGTCGTTTGAAGGCTATAGCTCTGACTTGCTGTTTAAGGAAGCATCTCGCCCCTTTGCATGGCGCACCGCCTGCAAGCGTGAGTTTTTGCTGGGTTACGGGATCGTGTTCGACGAAACCGTTAAGTATGGCGAGGACCAGGTCTTCGATTTTGCCGTGTACGGCCGTTCGCACAAGACCGCGCTTATCTCGAACAAGCTGTATGACTACCGCGTGGCGCGCAAGGGTTCGCTTATGGACACCATGCGCTACGACGACGAGACACGTCTGCTGGAGCACGTGAAGATTTACTCCGCGGTGCTGAATGATTGGCATCGCGATGGGCTTGATGTCCAGCATGCGGACGACCTGGCATACTTCCTATGCGATCTGGTGTTGTATGACGCGCTCAGGTTGTTGGGGACGGGCTGCGGCAAGGTGTTTGCGACTGTTGCCGCGGCGCTCGCCGGTTCTCCCGTGGGCAGCGATGCCGCACTTGCACAGTGCGCACCCTCGGTTGCCGCCATGGCGCGTGTGGCGCTTGCCAGCGAGGCCCCCAGTGGCCGCACGTGTAAAAAGCTTATGTTTGATTACGACGTGTTGAGGTTTGGACGCCTGGGCGCCTGCAAGCGCATGGCCGCGAATGCTCTGGGAAAGCGAGAAGTGTAGATGAGTATCAAGCGTTTGGCGCTTTGCCGCAGCCAGGGCCGTCTGTTTATTCTGCTTCGTTTTGCTGGCGAAGATGTCTCCGCACTTATTGAGCAGGAAGGTCCCCAAGCCTTTGCCCACGCAATGACGAATGGCGCTTGCGTGCCGTGCCTGGCGCTGCCCGTCGACCACGGTCGCGTGTTGGCGCTTTGCCCTTCTGTCGCCGACTATGAGCGTGAACTCGCCGTTTTGGTGCTTCCGTTCTTGGATGGCTCGATGATTGACGTTGAGTTTGCCGCTGGGTCGCGTAAGCTTGGCTCCATTCGCCTTGACAGCCGTGTGGCCAAGCTGGAATCCAAGATTAACTACAAGACGAAACCTGCGTTGTGCGCGCTTATTCGCGATGTGCAACGTGGCGAGCGTTGCGGTTGCTACGAGATTGACGCCGTGCGCTATTTACCGGCGGACGAGGGCGCCGTGTGGCGCTACGAAATTGCGTGGGCAGGGGACTCCGACTGCGCCCCCGAGCTCCAGATCTTCGATACGCATATGAACGTCATCGATGCCACGGTGCATGTGTTTGAGTCGCAGCTCGATGTGCCGCAGCAGAACGGGACGCGCCTCAATAAAACCTTCCTGAGTGTGGAGATGTTTCAGGATATACGCGATTTTGTCGCGATTGCGAGCGATCCCGTGGGGCAGATCAAGACTGGCTTTTGCTCCATGGATGGTCGTCTGTACAACGGCATGGTCGATGACAGTTGGAACCGTATGAAGGACGCGCGCGCGGATGACGCCGCTTATCGTCGCTGGTTTGAGCAGCATCGCGCAAAGCCGGGTGACCTGGCGTGCCAGCGGGTCACTTCGGCAGCATTTGCCTACCGACCGCTCGTGAGCATTGTCGTGCCGTGCTATAAGACCGATCGGGTCTACCTGAGCGAGCTGCTGGACTCGGTGCTAGCCCAGAGCTATGACAACTGGGAATTGCTCCTTATGGATGCCTCACCTGAATGGGATGCGGTTGCCGACCTTGCGGCAGGCGCCCACGACGAGCGCGTTCGTCGCTTTGGGCTGCCCGGCAACGGCGGCATTGTGGTCAACACCAACGCGGGTATTGAGCAAGCGATGGGCGACTACATCGCATTCTTGGACCACGATGACATCTTGGAACCGGATACGCTGTTCCACTACGTTTCCGCGTTGAACAAGGCGAGCGAGGGAGAGCGCCCGCAGGTCCTGTTCTGCGACGAGGACATGTTCCAGAAAGCGGGGGAGTGGGGCCAGCCGGTCTTTAAGACCAAACTCAATGTCGACCTGCTCTATAGCCATAACTGCGTGACGCATTTTCTGATGGTGGAGAAGGCCCTGATCGACTCCATCGGTATGTCGCCGGAAGACGTTGCGGGCGCCCAGGATTACGATCTGACGCTCCGCTGCCTGGCGGCGGGTGCACGGTTTGAGCATGTTGCGCACGTGCTGTATCACTGGCGGGTGCACCCCGGCTCGACCGCCGACGGTTCTGCTGATAGCAAGCCCTATGCCATCGAGGCCGGTCGTCTTGCGCTGCAGCGCCACTTTGACTCGCTGGGCGTTTGCGGAACGGTCGAGGAGACTGAGACCCCATTCGTCTATCGCATGCGCTATGCTCTGCCTGAACCTGCGCCGCTGGTGAGCATTGTGATTCCGACCAAGGACCACGTCGAGACGCTCGATGCCTGCGTGATATCGATTGCCGAGAATGCAACGTATGCCAATTACGAGATCGTCTTGTTGGAGAACAACAGCGAAGATCCGAAGACGTTTGCGTATTACGAGGCCCTTCCGGAGCGTGTGGCTGCCGCGTCTGACGGTAAGGGTAGCGCTCGCGTTGAATACTGGCCTGGCGAGTTTAACTACTCCAAGATTATCAACTTTGGCGTTGGGTGCGCTAAGGGTGACTACTTGCTACTGCTCAACAACGATACCAAGGTTATAACGCCGGGCTTTATCGAGGAGTTGATGGGGTATCTGCAGCGTCCCGATGCGGGCGTGGTGGGTGCCAAACTCTTCTTTGCCGATCATCTGGTGCAGCACGCTGGCATTTTGGTTGGTGTCCGCGGCGCACTTGCACATGCCAACCAAGACTTTTCGGCAAAGCGCGAGGGATATCTTGCCCGCGCTGTGCGCCCGGGCAACTTTAGCGCCGTTACAGGTGCCTGCCAGATGATCCGTCGCGATGTGTTTGAGCGGGCCGGCGGCTACGACGAGGAGTTTGCCGTTGGCTTTAACGATGCGGATTTTTGCCTGCGCGTTTGGAAGGCGGGCTACCGTACTATCTTTACGCCTTATGCCGAGCTGTACCACTACGAGTTCACCTCGCGCGGCAGGGAAGAGGCGAATGAGGAAAAGCTGCGCCGTTGGAAGCGCGAGCAGGCACTGTTTATACAGCGCTGGCCGGAGTTTTTCTTGACGGGCGATCCGTGGTTGGGGCCGAACTTATCTGCCGAAAGCGAGTACTTCTCGCTTTAGACAATGGCCCTCAGCTTGACTTCGCCATGAGCTGGGAAGAAGGCACGTTTAGGCTATTTGCTGAGATACATTACGATAGTTCGATACTTCCACGATAAGTTTATACAGGCTTATACAACTCGATATAACCCGATATAGTGCTGAGCCTCCGCGCGTAGAAAGCGATTACTTCTCGCTTTAGACAATGGTTTAACTGCTGTCGAGAGCCGCTAAGGCCACTAAGGGCTATGCCTATCTGGTGCAACTGGTCGGTTATTCCATTTGGCAGCGCGCCAACTTGCATCGTGCCAAAAGTGCCATTGTGAGCGTGCGCGATGTCACCGAAGGCATTGCGCTGGCAGAGGCTCGTTTTCACGATGTTGTTCACGAGCCCGCGATTTCTGGACTTGGACTCAACGATATCAAATACCTTTTGGCCATGTGCGAGGATAAACAACAGTCCAAATCATCCGAGATTGCTAAACGCATGGGTAAAAAGACCAATGAGGTTAGCTCTATTAGGTCTAAGCTGCTACAAAGAGAGGTTATTCAGGCTCCGCAGAGGGGCTACGTGCAGTTTGCCGTGCCGGACCTAGATATCTATCTGCGAGAGAATGCCGCGGAGATTCTCGAGCGGTTCTAAATCGAGGCATGAATAGCCGCCGGTTAACTGCCTTTGTCGACTTGGCTCGCGTCCACCGGCAGGGGGCTGCCCCTCGAGGCGCTGCGGCTCGCCCTCTCCGACGCGATGACCGGCGAGCCCCTCGGCGTCGGGCGCCGTATCAGCTCGTACGCCATCTTCTCCTCGCTGGCCTCAGTGCGTACACGCTCGATCTCGGCCGCGATCGCGTCGACGGACTCCTTCGACTTGGCGACCTCCGCCAGCTGTGCCTTTAGCTCCGCGATGCTCGCGCCCCGCCGATTGAGTAGCTCCTTGTAGTCGGGTTGCTCTGCCTGCGGCGTCTCCCGCTCCTGCAACTCCGTCGGCTGTCCTTGCCGCTCCTCGGCCTCCTGCGGCGCGCCATCCTGCTCGCCCTCCACGTCGGACCTCCCGTGCCCCGGGCGGGCAAAAGAGAAATGCCCACAGCGTCTCCGTTATGGGCATTCTTCGGGCTGGTAACAAATAGCTTTATCGAATCCGATTGCTCTTCCTCATCCGGATCGTTGGCGTCTCGTCGGCAAAGTCATCGTCTATTTGAAGTTCTAGGGGCACCGTAATGGAGCTCCCCAGCGCGGTCGCGGTTCCCGGGGCGAAAGCGGGAAGGCGCATGACCTGGCCATTTGATATGGAAGGGACATTGCGGCGAACGTAATCGAGTCGTAAGAGTTCTGGATGCGGTGGATTATGAAGGCTCCCGTCTGAGAGAGTACGACGCGGGAAAGCTCGCTGGGGATTTGGCTGATGACGGTAAGGTAAATACCAAACTTGCGGCCCTCCCGTGCAATTCGATTGAACACTGAGTCGTCTGTCAGGTCTGCATCCCTGATATAGCGATGCGCCTCGTCAAAAATGAGATAGACGGGTGTTGAGGAACCTCTTTCCGCATCTAGACTAGCCTGAAAGAGTGTACGCGCAACGTAGTGGGAGAACAACTTCAGTCCCGACTCGTCGATTATCTGAGAGACGTCTAGCACAAGAATGCCATGCCACTTGTTTAAGAGGGCTGCAATTGACTCGCCCCGCTCAAGTGAGAAGAGGTCATGCGAATACCTTTCCCTAAGGTTTCTAAGCTGAGTAACCAGCCCCTCTGAATATGACCTTATCTGACGGTTGCCCCGCACTTCTTCTTCATCGAACACGAAGTCAAGCGCATCGACGACGTCAGAGATTGAGACCTCCCTTTCGGGTTTCTCGTAGCTGCACAAGATGCGCTCGACATTGGGAAGGCCGTTGGACATGTATTCATCCTCGATGAACTCCTTCAAAAGGGACTCAAGCCCTTCGACGACATCTTTCGATATGTTTCCGTAATCCAAATTGAAGGACGCTAGCAAATTGTGAGCAGTCCGAGCACGAGAGTGGGGCTCAGATCGTTGTTCGCGAATCGCGTCAAGGTCTTTCTCGATCGGCTGGTAATACTTTGAGACCTGAAACTTCCTCGCTGCGTGGCTATCGATGCTCGTGTCCCGAATTGCGGTATATGCGAAGGCTGCAAATAGCTTCTTCTTGCCCTCCTCGTTGAGGTGGGAGTATCTCACGGCCCTCTCAAGCAGAGGTTTCTGGATGCGTCGCGAGGGGTCGAGAATAGCTGACCAGTCATCCATCGACAACTCTCCAGGCGCGAGGTGGTACTCATCGGCATCGATTCGTCTCGTGCAGCCGTAACCGCCGCGCGTGAGAAAGTCATAATCACCGTGCAGGTCGAAGACGATGAATCGGGGCTCTGCATCGAACGCGTTCTCGGCATCTAAGAGCGACGCTACTCTATCAAGCAGGAGCCGCGCGGTTGAGGACTTTCCCGAACCGGTATTACCGAGAATAGCGAGATGACCAGAGAACAGAGAATCGATATCAAAAGTGGGTCTTACCGAATCGTATCCAGCGAGAGACCCAATCTCGACTCCTTCCCGTACGCAAAAGACCTTCTTGAGGATTGATTCATCGCAAGCGTAGACATTGGAACCGACCATAGGGAGGTCTACTACGCCGGGAACGTAGGTAGACTTCTCAATCTCCCCAATGGGGGTGGCTGTGAAGATGTAGCTCGTACTAAACCTCGACGACGGCTGGTCGGAATACGGTCTCTCGGCCTCTTCTGCGGAAACCACGCGGAAGATAACCTTGGTAGATATGGAGAGGTAGGCGAAGAGGTACTGGTTGAGCCCGTTCAAATGCCTGGGCTCGCCATTGAGCATACGATCGGAAAAGTCGGAACGCGACGCGCGGAGCCTTATCTTCTCTTGGTCCATGTAGCAAATAGTGCCTATCAGCCAACCCGGCTTGGGGACTCCGTTATTCATTCCCGTCACCAAGCCCCAGAGATCCAGATGCAGCATCGTCTCCGAAGGTGATTTCAGGCCCGATAAAGTCAGCGAATTCCGAGAAATACAGCGGACGCTTGGGCTTCGGATCCCTTTCGCTTGGATATACGAAATAGGCGTTCGCGCCACCTGCTCTGTCGAAGAAATCCCGTGTGGGGGAACCAATATCGGTCTCTGCTGGGTTGCCGACGAAGGCGAGAAGAGTGAAGTCAGGCCTCGCAAGAGCCTGCCTGATTAGGTTCGATATATGCGAGTCTGCAAAGCTGAATCCGCACGTCAGAAGAACGGTGTTGGGAACGGCGAGGATGTTTACGAACTCGCGAAACATATCGCTATAAGGAGTGCCTTGCGTTAGGGCATATTTGGAAGTCATCGGGGCAATAAGCTGTTTGTCGCCTTGGTATTCGTCGGCGATGTCGGGAAACTTTGGGGCCCTTACGACGTTACCGTCATAGACCCTCCAGTTGATGGAGCCGTGCATCTTGTAAAGGCGGAAGAAGGGGTTCACCGGTTCGTAGTGGTCTCTGAACCTCTCATCGAGGTCAATCGGCCTGCGATGGTATTCCCGCGGGCTGAATGTGGGCATCAGCGCGTTCGAGAACCCGTCGACATAGGCGTAGTCGCTCGATTCAAGGGCCATCTCATGGAATAGGTCGTAGTTCGTGGTGAAGAGGTTGACAACATCGAAGGCAGCCTGCCCTCCGCGCGCAAGAATCTGGCGGGATATACCAAGTCCCTGAACGAATCTGCGGTAGCTATCGAGGACGTCTGAGTGTTCTGTGTTGTATTTTATATCGACGGACTCGAGAAAGGCCTTGCGAACTGCATCGGAAACCCTCTTGTCTTCATCGGCGCTATCTAGAGAGCCCTCGATGCGCTGACTCAGCCACGAAAGGAGGTTCTCGATGTTCGAGTACTTCGCAGGGTCTTCGTTATCTCGACGTGCAATTTTGGTTATTCGACTTTCCAGAAGGGTAGATAGCTCGGGATCTTTGAGCTTGAGGTCCGCTCGCATGTTCCTGAAGGTTTCACCCATCAGGGGAATAGCCGGAGTAGATGCGCCTGAGCCGATAAGCGTGGCCAGGTTGATCGACCTGGAAAGAATGCCTTGGACAAAATGTCGGGCTTCCGAGGCGTTTACCTCACGCCTTGTTGCACCCCTCTGCAAGATAAAAAGGGATGTGGGGGATTCCTCCTGCACATCGGAGGGTGCGTCATCCGGTATATTCATCGCGTTGTCAGACATGGTGTGCTTCCTATAAACTCAAAAACCTCTGCTCGAACGCGCCCGGGAACTGGAACATTCGCTCCTTGCCCCAGATACTCACCCACGTCATCACCACGCCGTCGTTGCAGACGTACTTGGTGTCCGCTGACGGCTCGATCCACTTACTCATGTCGTCTTCCGTCGCGTCGGGGTCATCGTCGTTGCGACCCTTGTACCCGCGCTCTGCAACTGCGTAACGTTCGAGGGACGGGAATCTTCTGCGATCGCCTAACTATTCCGTCGCCGTGTATCATGTCCCTGTAAGCGGACTCGATAGGATTCATCCGTGCACGCCAGCGATGCCCTCATACAGACGGTCGCGACCGTCTGGGTTCCCATAACCCACATCGGGCCGGCCCTGGGCAAGGTCCCCAACTACATCAACAACTTGATCTCGCGCGGGCCGACTCCGCGCTGCGACACCATGGCCGCCATGCTCGGCGTCTGTGGCTACGCTCTCTGCGTGATCCTGCGCGAAGATGTCCCCGAGACGGTACTGTTTATTGATTATGGATTATCGTCATCGGGTACAATCGAAGAGCCTTTATACAAACAGGAAGGGTATCTATGCAGCTTTCTGAGCAGCTTCTTCATACGACGATACGAATTGAAGCATCGCTTCCCTCAGGAGAGTGCTCGGTTGGAACTGGTTTCTTTTTCAAATTCTGCGATGACGGCAAGACATTTGTTCCTGCCGTCGTGACCAACAAACATGTGGTCAAGGGCGGATATGAATACCGGGTCATCTTCTCGCGAGCCGACGAGAACGGCAACTTGCTCAATATAAACGAGCGGCTGACCATGCGTGGCTCGGACAGCGATTGGATTTCGCATCCAGACGAGAACGTGGACTTGTGTGTACTGCCTATTGGCCCTGCTCTCAACGGTTTTATCCAGGCGGGTAAGCATCTGCTCACTATACCGCTCAGTCTGGAGCTGCTTCCGACGAAGACGCTGATTAAAGACATGGGCTGCATGGAAGAAGTGACCATGATCGGGTACCCCAACGGCATCTGGGACGAGGCCAACAACTTGCCAATCGTGCGCAGGGGAATCACGGCGACTCCCTACAGATACGATTATCGGGGCGAGAAGGAATTCTTAGTGGACATGGCTTGCTACCCGGGTTCAAGCGGTTCCCCTGTCTTCCTGTACAACGAGGGAACCTATCTCGAGAATGGCGCGGTCGTCGTGGGAAGCAGACTCTATCTGTTGGGCATTCTACGCGCTGTTCCCATTAGAAACGTTCTCGGTGATATCACCGTATCTACGATTGCTCACGTAAACGTTCAAGACATGTTGAACTTGGGCATCGTCATCAAGTCCGAACGCCTGAAAGACTTCGACCCAATCTTGAGAGAGCGCTTGAGTGTTCCAGAATAATATTTAGGTCGCCCGCCGCACGTGGCGTTGGCGCACCCGAGCGCTGCGGGCCTCGGTAGTCCGCGCCGAGTGCCGTCACCCGGCCTGTAGTGACCCTCACGTCATCGGTATGCCCGCGCCCCGGCCCTTCGCACACGGGTATGTCAGCGCCGCGGCCGGCGGGCGGCCAGCTGCCGGCCCGTTCGAAGCCCTACCTGAGTAGCTCGTTTGACCTGTATCGTTTTTTTCGGACACGCAGGCTGGAAGGACCGCGACACCGCGGTGCCTTAGACTGCATGTGGGCTGATAAACGAAAGGATTGCCGAATGGTCGCCAATCAGAAGAAGTACACCGACGGGATCAGGCGGGAGACCGCCGACTACGTCATCTCGACAGGGTGCCCATAGCCCAGGCCTGCGACGAGCTCGGGCTCAACGCCAAGACGGTTAACGACTGGGCGCTCAAGCGCCGGCGCGAGCTCTCCGGCGAGCCCGACCCGAGAGCCGAGGACCGCGAGCTGCGCGAGGCCAAGAAGCGAATATGCGAGCTCAAGATGGAGAATGCGTTCCTAAAAAAGCCGCTGCCTTCTTCGCCAAAGAGAAGCACTCTAGCCAAGTGCGGGCTCGTGTTGCCGGAGAAAGGTAGCTTCGCGCTGACCATGATGGCCGGGGTGCTGGGGGTGAGAAGGTCGGGCTACTGGAGCTGGGCATCGAACGGCTGCCCTGAGGACGACTGGTCCGAGGTCCACGACGCCGTGCGGCGCGTGTGGCTCGATCCGACAGGCGCTTCGAGGCCCGCTTCATGAGGTGCTTCCTGTCCGACGTGCCTCGGGGCACGACCCTCTACTGCGCCAGCAAGGGCCGGTACGGCTCGCGCAAGATAAAGGCGTCGCTCGAGAGGTCGGGCGTCACCGTCAGCCGGCGCCGGGTCTGCCGCATCATGAGGGAGAACGGCCTGGTCAGCGCATACGGCAGGAAGAGGTTCAAGGTGCACCCCGGGGCGGTCAACGAGGCCGACGTGCCCAACGTCGTCGCGCGCGGCTTCGGCGGCAGGGCGCCGCGCACCCATATATGCAGCTACCTGACCTACGTGCGCGTCGGGGCCTCGTGGAACTACGTCTGCCTGCTCGTCGACCCCTGCAACAGGGAGATCGTCGGCCACTCCGCCGGGCCCAGGAAGGACGCCCGGCTGGTCAAGTCGGCGTTCGCGACGCTCTCCTTCCCCATCTCGGACATCGAGGTCTTCCACACGGACCGCGGCAGCGAGTTCGACAACGCCGAGATCGACCTGATGCTCGAGGCCTTCGGCATAGAGAGGTCGCTATCGGCCAAGGGCTGCCCCTACGACAACGCCGTCGACGAGTCGGCCAACAGGATACTGAAGGCCGGGCTCGTCCACCGCGAGACGTTCGGCACGACGCGCGAGCTCCGGGCCAAGCTCTCGGACTACGTGCACCGGTGCAACAACTTCAGGATCCACTCGACGCTGGGCTACATGTCGCCGGTCGAGTTCCGGAAGGCGGGGCTGTCCCTCCCGGAATCGTCCAAATAGGTGTTGCCAATCCAACCGCCTCTTTGATTATCAGCCGGGGTTATCTCGGCTTTTTTGATTGGGGCGGTTGTTATATTGCTGAATCTTTAAGGGATGAAGACTGTCTTTCAAAGGCTCGCGATGTGCATCTGGTCACTCATATCTTTTCGAGACAGAACGATAAGAGGCTATATGATTCTCTCTTGTTTAAAGATGGTGAGTTCGATGATTCCCAGATTCCAAGAACTATTAGGTCTCTCCTAGATCCCTCTCTTCTTGCTCATTAGAAGATTCAAAGACGCGCGCGAGCGTTGCTTACTGGTGTTTGATTCATGAAGACGACGCTCTACTTTTCTTGAATGCGTAAGCCAGGTTACTCTGTCGATGAAGCCCCAGACGCCTCTGATGTAAGCGAAACATTGGGGCTTTTTGCTGTATTTCGCGGCTGCGTACACGCTTTCGTCGTCCGTCACGTGCTTAAACGAATTGCGTGCTTCAGTGGATTTTCGTGTTACTGGCACTTGCGCTGTTTGGGGCGCCGCTAATTGCTTCAAAAACTAGAGCTAGCACTGTGTCCATGGAAGGACGAAAAAACAAAAGTTTGCTGAGAACGTAACCTGCTTTTTATAAGAGCAGGTTTCTGTCTGCCTTTATAACAATTCCCGCGCTTCGAATAACTGGACTTCCGATGCAGAGGAGATTGTAAGATAATCTTCTCTTAGTGACATTATTTGTGACGGGGGATTCAATATGAAAAAGGCATTGCGTGCCTCAACAGCTTTTTCTCTTGCTGGTCTTTTGACCATTTCATCCTTGATGGGTCCTGTGGCTGCTGCCTACGCTGCGAGCAACGTCCCGTCTGCGGACGCTGCCGTGGACGCTGCTACTGCAGACGATGATGGCGAGGCCTCGCGTGATGCGGGTTCTGTTGATGTCGACGCTGCTGATGATTCATCGCCGGCAACGAACGTTGACGAATCGGCTGATGAGGATTTTGGCGTTGATGTATCTGAGAACCATCAGCAGGCTGAACCGGTCGATTCTTCTTTCCATCTTTCCAGTATGTATATCTTGCCTACCCGAGCCTTTCCAGCGGGACTGATCAGGTCGTTGCCTTTGCTACTCCCGATGACGGCGATAGCCTTGCCTCCGCAACTCTCAACTATGTAAGTGCCAATGGGGTTCAGGGGACTATTGAAGCATCTGCAACGGCTGATAATTCTGCTGCTTTTATTTTTGGTTCGCAGTTGGAATCTAATACATATTTCCTCACATCGATAACCTATGCTTTGCAGGGCGATGGCTCTGAGCATGAGGTGGATCTTTCTGACAGGGATTATTCGTTTACGGTCATTAATGGCTCCGTGAGCTCCGAGGGCACTTCTGTTTACTATGCGGACGGCGATGGCAATGCCGTTGAAGCCCAGTCGATTCAGCAGGCATTGGGATGCGCCGATTCGCCCGATGGCATTTCCACCTATGCTGAGCGCTCCGCGCGTAATGTGGGGGTTATTGCACTTGACGCGGGGCATGGCGGGGTGGATTCTGGCGCTCAGGGTAATGGCAAGAGTGAAGCCGACCTTACCTGGAAGATCATGACAGCCTGCAAAAATAAACTTGAAGCTTACGGCTTTAAGATCGTTCTTGCGCGCGAGCAGTCTGGCTACTATCCCAGCAATGATTATCTTTACCGCGTACAGCGCTGCATTGATCAGGGCGCGCAGGCCTTTGTTAGCTTTCACATCAACTCTGGGTCTTCTGGGGCTCACGGCGCAGAAGTTTATGCTCCTACCGCAAATGGCACCGACTACACGCAGGTCTCTGTTGAGCTTGCCAACAAGGTCATGAACAACCTTGCTGCTATGGGACTAACATACCGCGGCGTATTTCAAATGGAGGTAGGCGACGAGTTCGCCGTTATCCGCTGCGCTCGCGAGCAGGGAATTCCAGGTATTCTTATCGAACATGGCTTTATCTCGAATTACGGTGATGTGGCCAACTATTTCTCGGACGATGGTTGCCGCCGTCTTGGCGAGGCTGACGCTGCCGCAATCATCGCGCAGTTCCCGCATCCCTACTCCGTCAATGGAATTTCCTTCTCGGAAGAACTGGGACATGCGGGGTCAACGGTAAAAATCGGTGTAAATGTTAGCGGCAAGACTGATGGCCTTAGATATAAGTTTGTTTGGCATAGGGCTGGGTCTGATTGGAGTGATTCCAATTGGGGTGTAATCGGTCAAGACTTAACTTCGCCGTCGATTTCTTGGACCCTGCCCCAGGCTGGTGAATATGAGATCTATGCTGATGTCATTGACTCCAATGGATATGTGACTAGCACTTCTAAATACAAAGTTGTTAATTGGTCTCTTGAGTCGCTCGAAGTCTCGGGCGACGCCCGCTGCGGCAAGCCGGTCAAGCTGCAGGCCAAGGTGTCCGGCGACGCCTCCGGCCTCAAGTACAAGTTCGTCTGGGAGAAGGGCGGCTGGGCCAAGTGGGGCGTCGCCCAGCAGCCCTCCGCTTCCTCCTCCTGCGAGTGGACCCCGACCGAGCCGGGCGAGTACACCGTCTACCTCGACGTGATCGACGGCTCCGCCGAGAGGCACCTGACCCGCAAGGTCACGGTGGAGGGTACTCCAATTATGGGAAGTCTGCAGACTTCAGTTGATGCTATGGTGAACTTATATGAATCAACAGGACATACATATCCCTCAGACGAATTTGTTTCAAAGGGAGCACCTACTATTCGTGATTTTTGTTCATTAATTGTCGAAGCCGCTGTTTCTGAAGGGGTTCGTCCGGAAGTTGTTTTTGCTCAGGCTATGCTTGAGACTGGATGGTTGCAATTTGGAGGTTCCGTAAAGCCGAATCAGTGCAATTTCGCCGGACTGGGCGCCGTCAATCAACAATCGGGAGGCGCTAGATTTGACGATGTATATCAGGGCTTGCTTGCCCAAGTCCAGCATCTTAAAGGATATGCTACTGGTGCGGCGTTGAATAACACTTGTGTGGATCCTCGATATGAAGTCCTTCAGTCTAAGGGTTTTCTCGGAGTTGCGCCATATTTGGAAGATTTAAATGGCCGCTGGGCTGTTCCGGGTGACACATATGGTCAGAATATTGCGCGCATTATTTCTTTAATTGGCTAATATCAATATGAATTCTCTAGGTCGACTGCGCTGGTTGTAGTCGACCTTACTTGTATGGTAAATCTTGGCCTTAAATTGTTACTTGCTAGCAATATTATGTTGGAGTGAACTATCGGGGAGGTTCTATATGCATTTCTTTAGAAGTAAGGCTGTCCGTGTCGCTTTTTTCTTCTTTTATTTCTGTTTGGCCGTAACTCCTTGCTTTGGTTTGAGTGAAGCGGGCCTGTCTCCATCACAGATTGAAGATTCAACACGGGCCGATGATTTAAGTGCAACTTCGCCGGTTTCAGAGGACTACTCTGTCGACGGCCTCTCGGCAAAGGCGTCCGATGGAGGGTCTCCTCTTCTGAGCGACCGCTGCTCGCTCGCCCTGACCGCGTCCGGCAACTCGGGCTCGGTCCGCTATAAGTTCGTCTGGGAGCAGGGCGGCTGGTCCAGGTGGGGCACCATCCGCCAGCTCGGGCCCGAGGCCTCCTGCGATTGGGTGCCGGAGGTCGCCGGCGACGTCAACATCTTGGTCGACGCCGTCGATTCGGCCGGCAACGTGAGGACCTGGAGGTTCCCCGTCAGGGTGGATGCCTGTCGCCTTTCCGTGAGCGGCGGGGATGCGCTCGAGTGGAGCGGCGGAATGAAGGTCAATATCTCCGCCGCGGCGGCTCCCGGCGCAAAGATTAAATTCCTTTGGGAACGGGGCTCATGGTCCAAGTGGGGCGTCATCCAGGCAGCATCTGAGTCCGCCGCCTGTACCTGGACGCCCCCGTCTTCCGGCTCCTATACTCTCTATGCCGACGTCACGGTCGGCGGGCTCACGTCGACGTCAAGACTCCCCGTTCGCATCTCAGAGGACTACTCTGTCGACGGCCTCTCGGCAAAGGCGTCCGATGGAGGGTCTCCTCTTCTGGGCGACCGCTGCTCGCTCGCCCTGACCGCGTCCGGCAACTCGGGCTCGGTCCGCTATAAGTTCGTCTGGGAGCAGGGCGGCTGGTCCAGGTGGGGCACCATCCGCCAGCTCGGCCCCGAGGCCTCCTGCGATTGGGTGCCGGAGGTCGCCGGCGACGTCAACATCTTGGTCGACGCCGTCGATTCGGCCGGCAACGTGAGGACCTGGAGGTTCCCCGTCAGGGTGGAGAGAAATCTATCTAACTTCACTTCAATAGATTTGAAATCTGATTCATCCAATTTGTGCGTAGGGGATACGCTTTCAATTACACCTCGGATTACCATCCGAAAGAATAATCAGATTTCATACAAATATGTTTGGATGCGGAACAACTGGGCTGAATGGGGTGTGATTGACTCCGGCAGAGGTAAATCCTCAATTGACTGGAGAGTCGATAAATCTGGCGCTGTCACCGTTTTTGTTGATGTTATTGATGAGGCCAACGATCAGACGATGACCTCGAAGACTGAATGCTCGATTGGCTCCGAGAAGTGGAATTACGAGTCCTTGAGTTCTTCTGCAACGCTTGTCAGGCCTAATGAAAGCACTGAGATCGATGCCAGATGCTCGGGTGATACTAATTACTTACAGTATAAGTTCGTCTGGAATAAGAATAATTGGGCTGACTGGGGCGTTGCTCAGCAGGGCACAAGTTCACACTTGCAATGGGCTCCAAAAGACGCCGGAGACTATGAATTGATCTGTGACGTTTCGGGGTCAGATGGAGTTGTCCAAACAAAAAGAACAATCATTAGCTGTTGGGATTTCTCGAGGATTACTGTAATTTCGACTGATGGCAATAATTCTTGGGGAGTTCGAGCTGATTTGGGAACGCTTGCAGCTGAAAAATCTGGGCAATTTCAGTTTAAATTTGTTTGGGCCAAGTCCGACTGGAGTAAATGGGGTGTTCTAAAAGAATTTTCCAGTGTGAATGACGCTTACTTCAATCCCTCTGCACTTGGATTGCAAGATGGTTATTACGATCTTTACTGCGATGTCTTGCTTCCTGATGGCACTCTCCAGTCGAAGTCGACTCAGATTTACTACAGCCCATTTGGTAGCTCAACGGTTTTGGGGGTTAGTCGTATTGGACTCGTCACTTGGCTTACGTCGCATCAATTTGATGGCTATTATTTAGGAACGAGATATTCCGGTGGCTTCTCTTATGATAGTTGCCTTTACCCAAAAGGTGCCCCGAGATGGGATGGCTATACTGGCATGAATTGCACTGGCTTCGTGGCTCATGCTTATGCTGCGGTTGGTGGCGATGTCAATCGTATTGCGCAGAATAATAATCACTCTCCTTGGGCTGGGGGGCCAGGCGGTGGCGGCTATATTAACGCTTGGAGATGGTATGGCTATGCTCGAGATTTGGGATGCAAAATGTATGAGTTCCGTACTGTCCAAGATATGCTAAATAGTGGTTATGCTCAAAAGGGAGATATTATCTTCTTTAAGACTGACGGATCAATCGACTGTCATATTGGGTTCTTCTGGGGAGATAATCCGCATGACAATAAAATGTGGCATCAAATTCTGCCTGGGAATTTAATCGGACCCTGCTTTAACAATGCGAACAAAGGAGAGGTTCGGCAATCGGTTGTTCTGATTAAATAGTGCTTTAATTTCTTAATGGTATTTGAAGCAACTAATTGTGAAACGGTGATTCTGATAAGTAGCGCAAGCAGAAGACTTACTGGCATAATAATTACATATGGTTATATACTGGCTCAGGCTTTAGTCGGCTTTGTATATGTTCCGATGTTGTTGCAAAACATTGGACAAGACGAATATGGACTCTATCAATTGATAGGTTCTATCATGTCTTATATAGTTTCCATTAATGGGATTTTGTCTGCCGGTGTTGGGCGTTTTTATTGCAAGTATATGGCAGAGGGCAAAAATGACTTAATGGAGAATACTCTCGCAATAGCTAGGCGTCTGTACTGGGTCCTATCTGTGTTCGTGATGCTAATAAGTTGCGTTCTCGCCGTGGTTGTTCGGTTTGTATATTCAGCCAGTTTTACAAACTCACAGCTTGATGAGTGTTCCGCAATGCTTGTTGTATTAGGGATCAACACAATTGTTATCATGAACAACACTATTAGCGTTGCGGCGATAACTGCTAATGAAAGGTTCGTTTTTTTGAAGGGCTCGCAATTGGCCGGCCTAATAGCTCAGCCTTTCATTGTGTATGGACTTACGACAATTTTTAAGAATGCATTAGCCGTATGTTTAGTTGTGCTTGTTACAAATGTGTTGTGCGCGGTGAGTCAGCGTTTGTTTGCTAAATATAATCTGCATATTAGTTTCAGATATCATGGCTGGGACATGAAACTGGCTAAAGGATTGCTATTTTTTAGCGGCGCGATTGTATTGGTGACGATTGCTGACCAGATTTTCTGGAAAACCGATCAATTAATTGTCGGCTATTATTTTGGTGCTGCCGCCGTTGCGGTATATTCTGTTGGATCTCAAATCTACACGATTTATATGACAATCGGTACGGCAGCCTCTTCAGTTTTTCTTCCTCGAGTTTCAGAACTGTATTGCCAGAATAAGGATATGTCTGAAATTTCGGATCTCTTCATTAAAGTCGGTCGCATTTCCTTTATCGTCTGCGGATTTGTTCTTAGTTTATTTATTGTTCTGGGAAAAGATTTCATCATTATTTGGGCTGGTAAGGACTATATAGACGCTTTCTATATCGCCTTGATCGTAATGGTTCCATTTACCATTGACTTAATTCAGAACCTGGGACTTACCATAATGCAGGTTGCGAATGTTTACCTGTATAGGGGGTATATGTATCTTGCGATTGCGCTTGTCAACGTGGTCGTGACGATTATACTGCTCAAGCTTATGGGCATAGTGGGCGCAGCAGTTTCAACAGCCATCGCTATGGTTATAGGTAACGGTTTCTGTATGAATTGGTATTATTCTGAAAAGCTTGGGTTGAACATAAAGAAATTTTGGCTTGAAATTGCCAAACTTTCCGTCTTGGTTATTGTCGGTACGGGGGCTTTGCTGCTGCTCTATAACCTAATTAAAAGCCTTTTATCTGG
>DBGEDL010000024.1:0-14964 GCA_048375035.1 Collinsella sp. | reverse complement strand
GGAGGCGCCGCGCGCTCGGGCGGCGCGCCAGGGAGATAGTGGACGAGATAGTCGAGAGGCGCGGTCTCAAGAAGGAGTAACATCGGGACTTGCAGCGACGGACCTCAGGACACTCTTACACCACGTCTGCGCGCGCGACCCAGCAGGTCTCCCCGCCTTAGCAAAACTAAGGCAAAACGGGCTCCAGACCGCTGAATCATGCCACATAGGGCACGTCCGCAGTCCGGAACCCGGTCAAAGTTAAGTTATTTCGCTGTGTTAGGCCAAAACGTCCGACAGGGTCTTGATCAGGCTGTCCACGTCGGCTTCTTCGCAGACAAGTGGCGGCAGGAAACGCAGCGTATGCGCACCTGTAGCGTTGGTCACGGCACCGGCGGTCAGCGCGCGGGCAACAACATCATGCGCGTCGCCCGCGGCATCATCCAAATCACAGCCGAGCATCAAGCCGCGGCCACGTACCTCGGTCACGTGCGGCAGCTTGGCGAGCTTTGCCTCCATATAGGCACCCACCTTGGCAGCATGGTCGGCATAATCGCCGCGCACGAGCGCGGAGAGCGTCGCGGCGCACGCCGCAATGGCCAGGCAGCTGCCGCCAAAGGTCGAGCCGTGGTCGCCCGGCTTAAACACGTCGGCAATCTCCTTCTTTGCCATGACGGCACCCATGGGCACGCCATCGGCAATCCCCTTGGCAAGGCTCATGATGTCGGGCTCCACGCCATAGGTTTGGAATGCAAACGGCTTGCCGGAGCGGAAGATGCCGCACTGGACTTCGTCGGCGATAAGCACGGCGCCCACTTCGTGTGCCAGGTCGCGCGCTGTCGCCATAAACTCCTCGGTCATGGGGTGCACGCCACTCTCACCCTGGATCGGCTCGAGCATCACGGCACAAATCTTGCTCCCCAGCTGCTTAAAGATCGCACGCAGCTCGTCCACATCGTTGGGCGTGCAGGCCACAAAGCCACCCGGCAGCGGGCGGAAGCTGTCCTGCAGCCAATCCTGCATGGTGGCGGCAATGGTCTCGAGCGTACGGCCGTGGAAGCCGCCGCGCATGCACACGATGGTGTTGCCGCCATTACCGGCACGCTTGGCGTACAGGCGCGCGAGCTTCATCGAGCCCTCGTTGGCCTCGGCGCCAGAGTTGGCAAAGAAGGTCTCCCAAACCTGCTCATCCGTAGCCGGGGCACCAAGAGCAGCTGCCGTGGTCTCATCGCCGGCGACAATGGCATCGGCAAGCACACGCGCACCATCTACGTCGTCGTTAGCGAGCTTGGACAGCAGCGCCGCGACCTGTCCGCGCTGCTCGATGTAGAAGTAATTGGAGACATGCATGAGCTTTTTGGTCTGTGCCTCGAGCGCCGAGAGCACAGCCGGGTCGCCATGACCTAGGCTGCACACGCCGATGCCGGCAAGAAAGTCGAGGTACTCACGGCCATCGTCGCCGGTGAGCTTCATGCCGTGACCCTCGACAAACTCGACCGGAGAGCGGCCAAAGGTATGCATAACGTAATGGGATTCAAGCGATTGCTGAGCTGCAAGTGACATGGGATACCTTTCGTTGGGCGCCAGACGGCGCGGGGCTATGGGTGTAGGAATGGGGCGGCTGCGGGTCAGCTAGACCGTCTGAAGCTTCTCGACCTCGTCAAGATTCTCGGTCAGACGCGCAGCAAACGTCGAAAGCGGATGCGGATGCGTATCGAACTCGTAAGCCGTCTCGGTGGAATGGATCACGGTACCGACGCCGGCATCGGTCAGTAGCTCCAGCAACAGTGAATGTGGCGTGGTGCCGTTGATGATATGGGCGCGGAACACGCCAGCGGTAAGGGCATCGACGGCAGCGCGCAGCTTGGGAATCATGCCCTTATCGACCTCGCCGCCGTAGAGCATCTCGTTGACCTCGTCGAGTGTCAGGTTGGAGATAAGCGAGTCCTTATCGCTAAAGTCCTTGTACAGGCCGTCGACGTCGGTCAAGAAGATCGCCTTGTGCGCATGGAGCGCCGCCGCAACGGCACCGGCGGCGGTATCGGCGTTGATGTTGAAGAAGCCGCCGTCCTCCCCCGCCGCAACCGTGGCGATCACGGGAATGTACTCGCTGTCGAGCAAGCGCTCGATATAGTCGGTGTTGACGTGCGTGACTTTACCCACGCGACCGAGCTCGGGGTCGAGCGGCTCGGCGATAAGCGTCCCGGCATCGCTGCCGGACACGCCCACGGCTAGGTTGCCGTGGTGGTTGAGCGCCGCGACCAGCTCCTGGTTGACCTTGCCACCCAACACCTCGCGCACGATATCCATGGTCTCCGGCGTGGTCACACGCTGGCCGTTCTTAAACTCGACGGGAATATCGTAGTGGCTGAGCGCCTCGTTGATAGCCTTGCCACCGCCATGCACGATGACGGGGCGCATGCCGATAATCTTGAGCAGGACGATATCGCTCATCACATCGCGACGTAGCTGCTCGTCGACCATGGCGGCGCCACCGTATTTGATAACGACCGTCTTGCCGGTCAGGTTTTTAATCCACGGCAGCGCCTCGAACAGCAGCTGCGCGGTAACTTCGTTGGATTCGCTCGAGCGACAATCGCGTGCGAATTTCATAATCTGCCTCGTCTTTCATATCGTTATCGCGCCGTGCTCCGCTGTCCGCAATCGCGGCAAGATGCGCAGCGTGCCCGGAATCTAGGAACGGTAGTCGCCGTTGATGGAGATGTACTCATGCGTGAGGTCGCAGGTCCACACGGTCGTTGCCGCGTCGCCTGCGCTCAGGTCGGCCGAGATCACGATCTCGGGCGCCTCGAAACGTCGTAGAGCCTCGTCCTCGTCAAAGGGAACAGTCAGACCATCGCGACAGACAGGCATGCCCATCATGTCGATGGAAACGTCTTCCTGATTAAACTTCACGCCGCACTTGCCAAGCGCCATAGCAACGCGGCCCCAGTTGCAGTCGTGGCCGGCGATGCAAGTCTTAACGAGCGGCGAGTTGGCAACGGCACGGGCGGCGATATCGGCCTCCTCGTCGTTGGCGGCGCCGGTAACGTTGACCGTAACAAGCTTGGATGCGCCCTCACCATCGGCGGCGATATTGCGCGCCAGGCTCTCGCACACCTCGTGCACGGCAAATGCCAACTCGTCAAAGGCATCGGAGCCCTCGACGATAGGCTCGGCATCTGCGGCAGCGGCGCCGGAGGCAAGCATGATGCAGGTGTCGTTGGTCGAGGTATCGGAATCGACCGTTACCTTGTTAAAGGTCTGCTTGACGTTCGAGAGCAGCAGGGCATGAAGTGCCGCAGGCTCGACGGGGGCATCGGTGGTGATAACTGCGATCATGGTGGCCATGTTGGGCATGATCATGCCCGAGCCCTTGCACATTCCGCCTATCGTATAGACATTGCCCGCATGACCCGCAGCCTCACTGACGTAGGACACGGCGTACTCCTTGGAGTGCGTGTCGGTCGTCATGATGGCGCGAGCGGCATCGGCGCCACCGTGGGCGGAGAGCGCCTCGTAGGCAGCAGGAATGGCGGTCTCAAACGTGTCGATCGGCAGAATCTGGCCAATTACACCCGTGGAGGCAACCAGAATCTGCTGAGGCTCGCAGCCGATGACCTGCGATGCGATGCTGCACGTCTCGCGCGCGCATGCAAGGCCGGTCTCACCCGTGGCGGCGTTGGCATTGCCAGAGTTGACCGAAATGCCGGCGATGATACCGTACCCCTTGTCGGTACCGCCCAGGTTGGCACGGCTCACCTGCACGGGCGCCGCGCAAAAGCGATTGGTGGTAAACACGCCGGCACCGGGACAGGGTTTATCGGGCACGACGAGCGCGTAATCCAGACGCTCGGGGTTCTTGCGGAACCCAGCGTGGATGCCTGCAGCCTTAAAACCAGCCGCAGCCGTAACGCCACCCTCGACGGCGCAAATCTTGATATCAAACAGCTCGGTATTCATCGTCTTTATGACTCCTTATGTCAAACAAAAAACGGACATCGGTTGGTGCGCCATGCCAGTCGTGATCATGAGACCAGCTTAAGAGTGGCGCCCCACTCGATGCCCGACTACCAAATCGTTAACAATCGAATGTGCTACACCGGGCACGCCACTGTGGGCAAGCCTCGTCGCTCGTCAAAGCCAAAGACGATATTGGCGCACTGGACCGCTTGGCCCGCAGCGCCCTTGCACAGATTGTCGATGGCGCCCGTCGCCATCAGCACGCCCGCGCGCTTGTTGAGCGCGAGGCCAATCTGGGCAGCGTTGGTGCCGACGACCGAAGCCGTCTTGGGCTGCTGGCCGGCATCGAGCACGCGCACAAAGGTGCGACCGGCATAGAACTGCTTGTAATAGTCGACAACGTCCTCAAGAGCCAAGGAGTCGATGGCCTGCAGCGCGAGCGGCATCGTCACCGTGGAGAGCAGACCACGCTTGAGCGGTGCCAGGTGCGGGGTAAAGACGACGCGATCGGTCAGGCCAAGGATTTGCTCGATTTCGGGCGTGTGACGATGTTTACCCACGCCGTAGGCCTCCAAGTTCTCGTCGGCGCTGCAAAAATGGGTGCGGGCGTTGCAGGACTTACCGGCGCCCGTCACGCCGCTAATGGCATCGACAATCACGGGACCGTTCTCGGCCACCCAGCCCGCGCGCACGGCGGGCGCGGCGGCAAGGCTCGTTGCGGTGGGATAGCAACCGGCGCAGGCGACCAGCACGGGTTTGCCGTCGGCATGGTCGGATGCGGCGGTCTCCAAGTCCTGGCAGAACAGCTCGGGCAGACCGAAGGCACGGGTCTTGAGCAGCTCGGGGCTCGTATGCTCGGCGGCATACCAAGCCTCAAAAACGGACGCGTCGTTCAGACGGTAGTCGGCCGAAAGATCAAAGCAGGAGACGCCCGATGCAAGCAGCGCGGGCACCTGTGCCATGGCAGCCGTGTGCGGCACGGCCAAAAAGACCGCGTCGCAGTTCTTGAGCTCGGGGGCATCATGCGTCGTAAAGACAAGATCGCTTACGCCGGTGAAGCTCGGGTACACCGCAGACAACGGCTGGCCGGCATCGGCGTTGGACGTAATGGCAGCAAGTTCAAACTCGGGATGACCGAAGACGAGGCGAATGAGCTCGGCTCCGGCATATCCAGCCGCGCCGACGATTCCAACCTTCAAAGACATATCAGACTCCTTGTCTGCGATTTATGCACCGATGCGCATTTCGCAGCGGTCGTTATGAAGTGGGTTGAAACTTTAGCACCAAAAGATGCATGAATACGTAAATGGCTTGTATATTCATGCATTGAAACATTCCCGACACATTCGCTTGAAGGAATTGACAAATGGAGCGGGCGCCGTATTGACCGACGCTCCTAACGGCGCCGGGCAATACGGGGCCCGCCCATGCGAAAACCAAGTTGTTAGGATGAGCCGGTTGGCTAGAGCTCGACCGGCACCCATTCGTCGTGATTGCAGATAAAAGCCTCGGGATCCTCGACGCTAAAGAAGACGAGCGTGGGGTCGTTAGGCCCCTCATAGTGCTCGCCCAGGTGCTCTAGATGCTTCCACCCGGCTTCGCGCATTTCGCCTAAAGCCCGGTCATCCAAGCCGGCACGCCCGCGCAAGATGAGCCAGCCATGGCCCGGCCACCAACTCGTGGCCTCAAAGCGCTGGTTTTGCAGCAGCTCTTGCCACACATCTTTGGTGCGCGCTGTTACAAACCACAGCTTGCCATCCTGGATCTGCGCAAACGAAAACGGACGCACATGAGGCTGTCCGTCAACGCTCGTCGCCAAATACCATGCCGGCACCGACGTCAGATACTCCAACACCGTATTCAATCCGTCCATGTGTCCTCCTGGCGCTAGCTAATTCGGAACGGGTAGTTAATTTGAGACGCTCTAGAGCTCCAGGCGCTCCTCGCTACCGTCGATATCACAGAAGCGCGCGGCAATGTTGCGGACCGAAAAGAAAGCAAGGCGGCCGTCGTTGGCACTCTCGTGTTCCTCGCCAATGCCCACCATGTGCTTAAAACCCGCTTGACGCACCTTGTCGCTCGCAACCGCGTCGTCCTCAAGTGCGGCCTCGCCGGTCAACACGATCCAACATTCCCCCGGCTTCCAGCCCGATACCTCAAACTTGGGATTCGCGCTCAACTCCGCCCACACGTCCTTGTCGCGCGACGTGCAAAACCACAGTTTGTCGTCATCGACCATGGCAAACGAAAACGGCCTCACGCGGGGCTGATGCCCGTCGCTCGCATCGGTCGTGGCAAGATACCACGCCGGAATGCGCCTGAGATACGAGCAGGCGCGCTCGAGCTGAGTCATGCGATCGATGTTGGTCATAGAGACCCCTTTCTTGCGCTCGAATCGCGCCTAAACAAGTTGAAGATTGATGACGATGACGCAGATGAGCAGCAACGCCGTCACCACCGCCGCCAACGCATCGCCGCGGCCAAATGCAAGCGTATGCAGACGTGTACGGCCCTGCTCGCCATGATAGCAACGGGCATCCATGGCGGCAGACAACGTCTCGGCATGACGGAACACGCCCGTGAACAGTGGAATCGCCACACTGCCGAGCACACGCACGCCGCCGAGCGGACCGCCCGTCACGCGTGCACCGCGGCTTGCCTGTGCATCGGCCGTCTGCTTCATCTCGGTGGCAAACTGCGGCATAAAGCGCAGCGCTATACCCATGATCATGCCGAGCTCGTGCGCAGGAAGTCCCACACGCGCAAACGGTGCGAGCAGGCGCTCGAAGCCCGCGGTGAGATCGAGTGTCGGTGTGGTGAGCGTAATAGCGCTCATACCGGCCATCATCAAGGTCAGACGGCAGGTCATAAAAGCGGCGGAATGCAGCGAGCCCTCGCTTATCTGCAGAAAGCCGAGCTGCCACAGGATGCGCCCACTCTGATCGGTAAACAAGTTGAGCACCGCGACCACGACGACGATTGCCAGCAGCGGCGCCATCGACGACAGAACGCGACGAGCCGGCACCCGGGACACGACATAGATCAGCACAACGAAAATTGCGACAGGGGCCAATCCGCGGAAGCCGCCGACGGTCAGCGTCGTGATCAAAAACACAAAGCCCAGGAGCAGCTTGGTGCGCGGATCCAGGCGATGGATCGCGCTATCGCTCGGATAGTAGCTGCCAAACGAAAACGCCTCCATCAGCAACCCTCCTCTCGCGCGACCGTTTCGGATTTGGCCTTGTCCGAGACGTTAGAAGAACCGCCTGAGCGACCGATCGGCAAATCTGCCAACTCGTCGGCCAACGACTCAACCGTATAGAGCCCGCCGCGACGCAGCGGCACGCCCGCTTCCGCGAGCGCCAACGCCATGCGCTGGGCAGCGGGAACACCCAAGCCGATTGATTTAAGCTCATCCGCATGCGCAAAAACCTGAGCGGGCGTGCCCTCAGCAAACACCGCGCCCTCGTTCATCACGACAATACGATCGCAGCAATTGGCAAGGTCATCCATACTGTGTGAGACCATGACGACGGTCAGGCCCCCATGGTGAAGTCGATCGATGAGCTCCAGGAAATCACTGCGCGCCGCCGGATCGAGCCCCGCCATGGGCTCATCGAGTACCAGGACCTCGGGCTCCATGGCAAGCACGCCGGCAAACGCCACGCGCCGCTGTTGGCCACCCGAAAGCTCAAAGGGACTCTTGTCGCCCACCGTGGCCAAGTCGAGGCCCACGCGCGCGAGCGATGACTCAACGCGGTGCGCGACCTCGGCCTGCGACAAGCCAAGGTTGTGCGGGCCAAACGCCACGTCCTGCGTCACGGTTTCGGCAAACAGCTGACGCTCGGGATATTGAAACACCACGCCGACCTTGGCCTTAACCGCGGCGGCATCTTTCTTGTTTGCCAGGTCGAGCCCCAACGCGTAAACGGAACCCTCCTGGGGGCGAATCAAACCGTTGAGATGCTGGACCAGCGTCGACTTACCCGAACCGGTATGACCTGCTAAGCCCAGGAACTCGCCGCGACGCACCGTCAGCGATACATCGCGCAGCGCCCACGGGCTGCTGGGGTCGTTTCCCCAGAGAGCCTGTTTGCTCGATTTGCCCGCAACGGCCGAGCGCTTATGCCAGCGGCGACGCTCGCGCAGACTGAGCGAATAACTGTACGAAACATGGGATAGCTCGATGACGGGCTCCGACGCGTTGCCCTCGTTGTCTACCGGAACAGTGCCGTCAGCGATTTCCAACTGGGACGCGGAAGGCTGCCCCGCAGTGCCTGCCCCGCTCCGCTCGGTATAGGCCTGCGCAACCTCGGCAACCATATCCGCCTCGCGCACCTGCGCGTAAACGGGTACGCCCTTCGCACGAAGTGCCATGCCCAAACGGCACGACTCCGGCATGTCCAAGTTGAGCTGCGCAAGTTCGTCCGCCCGCGTCAAGATTTCCTCGGGCGTACCGAGCATGGCAACGCGCCCCGCCTGAAACACCGCGACTCGATCGGCCTCGGCGGCCTCTTCCATAAAGTGCGTAATCATCACGATGGTCATGCCATGAGCGTGCAACGCGCGGCAAGCCTTCATGAGGCCCTTGCGTCCACGCGGATCGAGCATCGAGGAAGCCTCGTCCAATATGAGCACGCGCGGTTCCATGGCAAGCACGCCGGCAAGCGCCACGCGCTGCTTTTGGCCACCCGAGAGCGCATGGGTCTCGTGGCGCTCAAAGCCCACCAGGCCCACGGCCTTCAGCACATCTCGCACACGCTGCGCGATCTGGGCCGATGGCACGCCCAAGTTTTCGGGACCAAAGGCAACATCGTCCTCGACAAGCGTCGCCACCAGCTGATCATCCGGGTTCTGGAACACCATGCCCGCAGTCGAGCGGATGTCGTAGACCAGCTCGGGATCGGACGCGTCCATGCCGTTGACGCGCACCGTTCCCGTATCGGGCTGCAGCAGCGCGTTCAAATGCTTGGCGAACGTCGACTTGCCCGACCCGTTTCCGCCGAGGATGCAGAAAAACTCGCCATCCTCGATGTTCAGATCGATGCCGTCGAGTGCCGGTGTGGCACCGTCATAGCTAAAGGAAACGCCCCGACACTCAATCATGCGCGGCCTTTGACCTGGTCCTTCTTGGGCGTAATGAGATTAGAGACCGCCTTGTACACCGCCAGCGTCAACACCGAGTTGAGCACGGTCTTGATGAGGTTGAACGGCAGCACGGCAGGAATCATAAGCGGGGCGATCACATCGACCGAGCCATACCAGAACCATACGCCAATGGTAAGGTTTGCGACCATAGACAACGCCGTAGCGGCAATGACGCCGAGCACCAGACCAATCACGGCACCCTTATAGGTATGCATCTTCTGGTAGACGATAGCCGCGGGCAGAATGTAGCCCAGCGTGGCAACCAGGTTCATAAGCGCGCCGACCCAGTCACCCGTGGTGAGTGCATGGATAACGATCGCCATGGCGGCAACAGCTGTGCCGGCACCAGGGCCATACGCAAATCCACACACCATCGCCGGCACCAGCGACGGGTCATACGTCAAAAACGGCGCCGAGGGAAGGATGGGCAGCTGCACATACATAAACAGGGCACCCAAGGCGCACATCAGCGCCATGGTAACGAGCTGTTTGGTGCTCCACCTATTCGTGTTCTCAAAATGGATATGCTGCGACTGTTCAGACATAAGATCACCTGCCTCTTTCATCCGGACTCTAACCGTTGGTACTGGAATCTCACCAGTTCAGCCGGCATGCGAACCAACGCACACACGGGTCGCGGACTCATCGGCTCGGCCGCAGGCATCTCGCCTGCTCCGCGGCACCCCTTTGGCACCGCCCGATTTACCGCCAGTGGGGAATTCCACCCCGCCCTGAAACAGCACTTGCAAGTGTAGCACGAGCAATCGTTCGCGCAAGTATGCCGAGGGTAATTTGTGGCGGGGATCAGTTGCCGCAACAACCACGTTCCCCACCCATCCCAAAGTAGCGCGCCTTTCGCGCAAAGCGCGAAACAGCGAAGGGGACAAGCCACTGCAACAACCACATCCTCCACTCGCCCCAAAGCGGCGCGCCTTTCGCGGCAAAGCCGCGAAACAGCGACCGGGACACGTATTCCCAACAACCAAGTCCTCCGCCCACGCCGACCTCAAGGCCGTAAACGCAGGGAATCCGGGGGCGTGACGGGGTTTCTCTCCGGAACATTCCGCAGGACGCAAAGAGGCTCCGCAGCGCAAAGCGCGATGCGGAGCCTCTTTGCATGTCCGAGGACGTTCCGGAGAGAAACCCCCGTCACGCCCCCGGATTCCCGGTGGGAGTTCTAGACCTTGTCGGCCTTAGTACATACCGCCGCCCTGCTGACCAGCGGTGGCAGCAGCGATAGCGTCCTCAAGCTGAGTGTTCTTGGGCACATCGGAGACGGTGGCCTCGGTGATGAGGATCAGGCTGGCGACAGAAGCAGCGTTCTGCAGGGTGACGCGGCTGACCTTGACGGGGTCGAGGACGCCCATCTCGATCATGTCGCCCCACTCGCCGTTGGCGGAGTTGAGGCCCTGGCCGGCGGGCAGCTCGGCAACCTTGTCAACCACGACGGCGCCCTCAAAGCCAGCGTTCTTGGCGATGGTGGCGACCGGGGCGGTCAGAGCCTTCTTGACGATGTTGACGCCGATCTTCTCCTCGGGGTCGTCAATCTCGACGGCGTCGAGCGCAGGAACAGCGTCCATAAAGGCGACGCCGCCACCGGCGACGATGCCCTCCTCGACAGCAGCGCGGGTAGCCTGCAGGGCGTCCTCGACGCGGTGCTTGATCTCCTTGAGCTCGGACTCGGTAGCAGCGCCAACCTTGATGACGGCAACGCCACCGGAGAGCTTTGCCAGGCGCTCCTGGAGCTTCTCACGGTCGAAGTCAGAGGTGGTGTTCTCAATCTCGCCCTTGATCTGAGCGATGCGGGCGTCGATGGCCTCCTTGGAGCCAGCGCCGCCGACGACGACGGTGTTGTCCTTGGAGATGGTGACGGACTTGGCGGTACCGAGCATATCGGCGGTGATGTCAGCGACCTTCACGCCCAGCTCGTCCAGAGCGGCCTGGCCACCGGTGAGGACAGCGATATCCTCGAGCATGCGCTTGCGGCGATCGCCGTAGCCCGGGGCCTTGACGGCGCAGACGTTAAGGGCGCCACGGATCTTGTTGAGGACCAGGGTGGGCAGAGCCTCGCCGTCGATGTCCTCGGCGATGATGAGCAGGCCGCGGCCGGCGCGCTGGACAGCCTCGAGAACGGGCATGATGTCCTGGACGCTGGAGATCTTCTGATCGGTGATGAGGATGTACGGATCCTTCATCACGGCCTCCATGCGGTCGTTGTCCGTGACGAAGTAAGCGGAGACATAGCCCTTGTCGAACTGCATGCCCTCGACCGTGTCGATGGTAATGTCGAACGTCTGGGAATCCTCGACGGTGATAACGCCGTCCTTGCCCACGACCTCCATAGCCTCGGCGATCTTCTCGCCGACCTCGGGGTCACCGGCAGAGATGGTACCGACGGAAGCGATCTGCTCCTTGGTCTCGACCGGCTTAGCCTGCTTCTTCATCTCGGCGACGGCGGCGTTAACAGCCTTGTCGATGCCGCGACGAATCGCCAGCGGGTTGGCGCCAGCGGCGACATTGCGCAGACCGTCGTTGACGATGGCCTGGGCGAGCAGGGTTGCGGTGGTGGTGCCGTCACCCACGGTGTCGTTGGTCTTGGTGGCGACCTCCTTCACCAGCTGGGCGCCCATGTTCTCGATGTTGTCCTCGAGCTCAATCTCCTTAGCGACGGAAACGCCGTCGTTGGTGATGGTCGGGGCGCCAAACGAACGCTGCAGAGCGACGTAGCGGCCCTTGGGGCCCATGGTGACGGTAACGGCATCGGCCAGAGTGTTGACGCCCTTAGCGAGCTTAGCGCGGGCATCGGTGTTGAACGTAATGTTCTTTGCCATGGTAGGTAATCCTCCAAAAGAAATGTGACTCGCGTCGTCGCTTCCGAGTCCTATGCGGCGAGCGCGTTCAAAGACGAATCAGACGATTCTGACGAGACTAGGCCTCGACGACAGCGTAGATGTCGTCGGCGCGCATCAGCAGATACTTCTCGCCGTCGACCTTGACCTCGTTGCCACCGAACTTACCGTAGATGACAACGTCGCCAACCTGAACGTCCATGGGGATACGCTCACCCTTGTCGTTGACCTTGCCAGCGCCCACGGCAACGATGGTGCCGCGCTGCGGCTTCTCCTGGGCGTTGCTGGCGATGTACAGACCAGAAGCGGTCTTCTGCTCGGCCTCGTCGGGCTTGACCAGAACACGATCTGCAAGCGGCTTCAAAGACGACATGCTTGTCTCCTCCTTTTTGGGCCGCGCGGTTATACCACGCGAATTAACCCTTTTTGTTTGCGTACGCGTTGAATGGTACCCACGAATGGCGGGTTATACAACACGGAGTCAAAAAATCTTATTTTTTGGCACTTAGATTTTCTGAATGCCGGGGGATAACTTAGCGGTGACTCCGGGGCGGACCGGAGGGCATGAAGTTTGCTGCTCTACAGTCCTGCGCAAGACGGAAAGCACATTAAGTGCTTTCCTTTGCGTGCGGAACTCGCGACAAACTTCATGCCCTCCGGTCCGTCCCGGGAGCTGGGGTAACTTATTCGGGCCCGGCATTCAGAAAAGTCAGTGCAGCAAAATGGCGATGCGGATAGGAACGTGGGCATGGTTTTCGCTGCGCGCACGGGTCCCCTGGGGAGCGCCGTGCATTTTTGGGAGTATTCAGCAAGCCAGGACGACTGCATACGCGCCGGACACACCATATTGATCCCAAGGACGCCATCGACCGGCGATTTAAGTCGCAGGCAAACCCCGTCAAGACAAAAAGGTATGCCTCGCGCCGTACCGGAGCCCAAAATGACGTCAATCTCCGCAACGTTACTCAGCCGCAGCGGCACCGGCGGAGCGCGCGGTGCTGAATACTCCGTTTTTTGCACGGCACGGGCGGGGGTACATCAGGATCAAGAAGAACATCCCAGCCTTTTTATGCAATCTGTAATGGGAAGTATGCAAAACACCAAGAGGCAGCATTGCTGATGTCCAAATTGAGCGCGCAGGGCAGCGGCGCGTCCGCCCTGCGCCCAAATCCAGCAGAGCGGGGACGCTCCTAACAAATCCTCACCGGCAAACAAACGCGGCTCGAGCGTTATCCCAAAATTGGCTGCCCGAGCCGCGCTTAACGGTACGGCATGAATACTTAGCGCTCGTAAATCAAGTTACCTGCCAGGTAGGTTGCTTGAACCTTGGTAGCCTGGAGCTCTTGGGGGTCGATGGTGAGCGGGTTTTGGTCCAGGACTACCAGATCGGCGTATTTGCCGGGCTCCAGGCTGCCGAGATTTTGTTCGTCGCCCGCTGCATAGGCGCTGCCCAGGGTGTAGTTGCGCAGGACTGTTGCTGCATCGATGCGCTCGCTCGGCAACCAGCCGCCCTCGGGCCAGTGGCTTTTGGGGTCCTGGCGCGTGATGGCCGTGTAGAGCACGTTCATCCTGGTAACAGCTGTTATGGGGCTATCGGTGCCGAAGGCTTGGCGAATGCCGCGCTGCTTATAGGTTGCGAACGGCCACATGATGCGGCTGCGCTCCAGGCCCAGGTCGCGCTCCGGACCACCCGGGTCGAGCGTGATATGGCAGGGCTGGCTCGAGGCGACCACGTTGAGCTTGCGCAGGCGGTCGATGTCCTCGGGCAGGAGGTTCTCCAGATGCTCGAGCGTGTTATGACCGTGCTGGGGCAGGCCGTACAGTTCGGCGGCCTCCTCAAAGATATCGAGCGCGGCATGGATGGCACCGTCGCCGATGACGTGGATGCGCACGGTGTGACCGCGCTCCGCGGCAGCGAGGACCAGCTTGCGCATACGCTCGGCAGGAACCGTCAGGCGACCTTGATCGCCCGGGAAGCGCGGGTTGGTATAGGGCTCGGTGAGATAGGCCGTGTGCTCGCTCGACACGCCGTCGAAGAACTGCTTAAAGCCTGGCGCCGAGAGCAGCGCGTTGTTCGCGTAACGTGCCTGCAGCTCTTCCAAGCGCGATTGGTCATCCAGCAGCGTGGGAAACAGATGGGCGCGGATGCCCAGCTTGCCGGCTGCCTCCAGTTTGTCGTAGACATCGTCGCGGATAAAGTCGCAGCCCGGCATGGGCATGAGCGACATATCGCAGATCGAGGTGATGCCCTGCTCGGCCATACGCCTCATTTGATCGGCGTAAGCGCTTGCGATACGATCTTCGCCCAGCCACTCAAGGCAGCGCGGCAGCAGCTGCATGGCAGCCGCCTCGTGAGCGATACCCGTGAGCTCGCCATTTGCATCCTTGTCGTAGCTGCCGCCCGCTGGCGGCTCGCTGTCGCGCGTGACGCCGAGCGCCTCGAGTGCGCGGCTGTTGAGCCAAAGCGTGTGCCCGTCGCCCGAATACATAACGCAGGGACGATCGGAGAATGCCGCATCGAGCGACGCCTTGGTAGGATGCTCGGGCGGGTCCCAACGGTAGTCGCGCCAGCCCTGCGTCACAACCCAAGCGTCGTCGGGCAGGTCCTGGGAAAACTCGAGCGCATGTTGCACCAGCGCCGCCTCGGACGTGCCCATATCCATAAGCATGTACGGCGAGGAACCGACCGAGGTATGGAAGAAGTGCAGATGAGCGTCATGGAAACCGGGGCAGACAAACTGCTCGCCGTAGTCGATAACCGACGTGGCGGCGGGAGCGGCGGCGATCACGTCATCGGGCGCACCGACTGCGACGATACGGTCGCCTGCGATGGCAATCGCCAGCTCGCGGGCGGTATCGATGCCGTCTTGCGCGGTAAAGACGTTCTTGGAGCGGATAATCCGATCGATATGTTGCATGGGCATCCCCATCTCTGGCAGGAAATTCAACACCCCCGAGTGTACTCCCCCGCAATCTTCTTTGTGATATACGCATCGAAGATAAACGGTACAACCACCAATCCCAC
>DBGEDL010000023.1:0-38476 GCA_048375035.1 Collinsella sp. | reverse complement strand
GGATTTCGGAATAAGGGAACATGTTACGGAACACGTTCGGCTTCCCTTCGGAGCTACGAACGGGGGCGCTTCTGGTCTGCGGAATGTTTTCAAAACCAAGCCCGGCCCCGGCCTGCGGCGACACATACTGGCGGTTCTTGGGCATCGCTTGCTGGCGGGGTTCCTTGTCTGAGTTGGACTTGGTTGGTGGGGTTACTGATCCCGGTCGCCGTCCCGCCCCAGCATCGATTTCAGCTTCTCAAAGCTCTCCTCGCTCAGGCAATGCTCCATGTGGCAGCCCTCTTGCGACGCGACCTCAGCCGAAACACCCGCATCCTCCAGCAGCCCCACGAAAAAGCAGTGGCGCTCCCACATTTGACGGGCAACCTCAAGACCGCGTTCCGTCAGATGCACGTCGCGTTTGCCCATCTCCACGTAGCCGGTGCTCTCCAAGGCCGCCATGGCTTTAGAGACGCTTGCTTTGGTTACGCCCAAGTATTCGGCGACGTCGATTGAGCGCACCGTGCCTTGGCGCTGCGACAGAACGTAGATCGATTCGAGATAGTCTTCTCCGGATTCACGTAAGGCCATGGGCCGCCTTTCGCGATGGCTTCTAGTTAGCCTTTGGATACTTTCCACGGCTAACTTTACCGCAAAAGTTGCCCATGTCTTACTACTTTGCCTAAAAGTTAGCCGTGTTTCACAAAACGTGCGGGATGAAAACAAAATGGGGACGCCCCGCAAGGAGTGTCCCCAGCTGCCGGCAGATAAGGAACGTCCCTAAGTGCCGGGTCGCAGCTACACGAGTCCAAAGTGCTTCGCGGCGTTGTAGATGCCGTCGTCGTCCACGGCAGTCGTCACATAGGTCGCCGCAGCTTTCACCGTGTCCTGTGCGTTGCCCATGGCCACGCTCGTGCCCACGGCGGCAAACATCGACAGGTCGTTCTCGCCGTCGCCAAAGGCAATCGCCTCGCTCGCGTCGATACCAAGCCGCTCGAGCGTCGCCGCCACGCCCAGGTCCTTGCCGCCGTTAGCGGGAATAATGTCGCAGAACAGGTCGCACCAGCGCGTGGTGAGCGAATGCGACACGGCGTCGGTCACGATATGTTCGTCGGCCGGGTCCACAAAGGCGCAAAACTGGTAGACCGGTGCGTCAAAGGCGTGCTCAAACGGCTCCTCGTGGTAGACGATTCCCGCGTTGCTGCCAGCCGTCACCACGCGCTCGGACAGGCGGTTCACAAACGAGTTCTCGCCCTGCATGCACAGCGAATCATAGCGCCCCTGCGCCACCTGGTCCACGATCACCGCGACGTCGTCCGGATCAATCGGGCAGCTGCGGTAGACGCCCTTGGCATCAAAACAGTGCTGGCCCGAAAGCGTAATGTACGCATCCCAACCCAAGTCGAACAGCCAATCGGGCATCTGGTAGGTCGGGCGACCCGTGGCGATCACGCATGCAATCCCCTGCTCGTGAAAGCTGTCGAGCACCTGTTGCGCCGACGCCGGAATCCGGTGCGTCTTAAAGCTCAGCAGCGTGCCGTCGATATCGAAAAACGCAGCCTTGATCATCCTCGCCTACTCCTCGCCCTCGAGCTTCTCGCTCGCCTCGAGCCACGCCATCTCCAGCGCGTCCATGGCGGCGTGGGCCTCGTCGATCTTTGCCTGTTGCTCGCCCAGCGCCGTGTAGTTGGTGGGGTCGACCTGAGCCATCGCGGCCTCGGCCTCCTCCACGCGGGCGCGCTGCGTCTCCATTTTGCGCTCGAGCGAGCTCACCTCGCGGCGAAGCTTCTGACGTTCGGCGTTGGAAAGGCCATTGGGCTGGCCGCTCGACTTGGGCTTTTCGGCCGCAGCCGCCGCGGCACCGGTGTCAAACGTGCCGGTCTTGGCGCTCGGCGCACCCACGGGCTCGCCCTCGGCGGTGGCGTTGCACAGGCGCAGGTACTGGTCCACGCCGCCGGGCATATGCGTCAGGTGGCCGTCGAGCAGCGCCCACTGCTGGTCGGTCACGCGCTCCATCAAGAAGCGGTCGTGCGTCACCAGGATCAGCGTGCCGGGCCAGCCGTCGAGCAGGTCCTCGACAATCGCCAGCATATCGGTATCCAGGTCGTTGCCGGGCTCGTCCAGGATAAGCACGTTGGGCTCGTCCAGGATCGTCAGCAGCAGCGACAGGCGACGGCGCTGGCCGCCCGAAAGATCGCCGATGCGACTCCAGAGCTGCTGCGTCGTAAAGCCCAGACGCTCGCAGAGCTTCTCGGGCGAGGTCTCCTTGCCGTCGATGACGTAATACTTCTTATAGTTGCTGAGCACCTCGCGGATCGTGTCGCCCATGTAGGGCTCGAGCTCCTCGAGCTGCTGCGATAGCACGCCAAAACGCACCGTCTGGCCGATCTTTACACGACCGCGCAGGGGCGCAATCTTGCCCTGAATCACGTCAAGCAGTGTGGATTTGCCGGCGCCGTTCTCGCCCAACAGGCCATAGCGGTCGCCCGCACCGATGAGCCAGGTCACGTCGGAGAGCACCTGCTTGGGCGCGCCATCGGTATCCGCATAGCCGGCATCCACGTCGATGACATCGATAACCTGCTTGCCCAGACGGCTCACCGCCAGGCGCTTAAGCTCCAGCTCGTCGCGCACGGGCGGCACGTCGGCGATGAGCTCGCGAGCGGCGTCCACGCGAAACTTGGGCTTGGTGGAGCGGGCCTGGGCGCCGCGACTCAGCCACGCAAGCTCCTTGCGCGCCATGTTGCGACGGCGTTCCTCGGTGACGGCGGCCATGCGGTCGCGCTCCACGCGCTGCAGGATGTATGCCGAATAGCCGCCCTCGAAGGGATCGACCTGGCCGTCGTGGACCTCCCACATGCTGTTGCAGACCTCGTCCAAGAACCAGCGATCGTGCGTGACCACGAGCATGGCGCCCTGGCCGCGCTGCCAGCGAGCCTTAAGATGGCGTGCAAGCCAGTTGATGGTGCGCATGTCCAGGTGGTTGGTGGGCTCATCGAGCATGAGCACGTCATAGTCGCCGATCAGCAGGCGCGCGAGATCAACGCGGCGGCGCTGACCGCCCGAGAGCTCGCACACCATGCCCTCCCAGGGCACATCGCTAATAAGACCGGCCAGAATCTGGCGCGTACGCGGACTCGACGCCCACTCATACTCGGGCGTGTCGCCCACAACGGCATGATGCACGGTATCGGTGTCGACAAGCTGATCCTTTTGGCCGAGTAGACCGATCGTGGTGCCGCGGCGGTGCGTCACGCGTCCGTCATCGGGCTCCAGCGTGCCGGCGAGCACGCTCAGCAGCGTCGACTTGCCGTCGCCGTTTTTACCGACAATACCAATGCGATCGCCCTCGCCCACGCCGAGCGTCACGCTATCGAAAATATGCTTGGTGGGAAACTCTAGGCTGATGGAATCGCATCCCAAAAGAATCGCCATATGCCCTGCTCCTTCGTAGAAATTCAACGTTGTCCATGATAGCAGCGAAAAGGCAGGCCGCACACGACACAAAAAGGCGGGCCATCTCCCGCAAGAGATGACCCGCCTCTCCAATCAGTCCCGCGGTAACCGTGGCCGCCGCGGGCCTCAAGCATGTCCCGGACTAGGAGAACATGCCGGTGAGGTAATCATTCAGCCGCTTATCCTTGGGCCGTTGGAAAATCTCGTCGGTCTCGTCGTACTCGACCATATCGCCCATGTAGAAGAACGCCGTGCGGTTGGACACGCGCGACGCCTGCTCCATGTTGTGCGTCACGATGACGATGGCGCGCTCGGCCACGATCGACGACATAAGGTCCTCGATCGCCAACGTCGAGATGGGGTCGAGCGCCGAGCAGGGCTCGTCAAACAGGATCACGTCGGGGTTGAGCGCCAGCGTGCGCGCAATGCACAGACGCTGCTGCTGGCCGCCCGAAAGCGCGTAGGCGCTCTTGTCGAGCTTGTCCTTGACCTCGTCCCAAAGCGCCGCGCCGCGCAGGCTTTCCTCGACCATGCGGTCGAGCTCGTCACGGTCGGTGATGCCGTGGCGCTTAGGCGCAAACGTGATGTTGTCGCGAATGGACTTGCGGAACGGGTTGGGCTGCTGGAACACCATGCCAATGGAACGGCGCAGCTCGTAGGTGTTTTCGGTCTTGGTGTTCACGTTGCGCCCGCGATAGTTGATCTCGCCCTCCACGCGGCAGCCGCGAATCTCGCGATTCATGAGGTTGAGGCTACGCAAGAAGGTCGACTTACCGCAGCCCGAAGGCCCGATGAGCGCCGTGATCTCGCCCTTGTGAAAGTCGAGCGACGTATTGTGCAGTGCATGGTGGTCGCCATAGTACACGTTGACGTCCTTGGTGGAGAGCACGACCTCGTCGCTCACGGCCTTGCCGCTCACGCGCACGCGCTTCTCGCTCTCCCCCACACTCGATAGAAAGTCCTGGGTGTCGGACGCGGCCGCTTCGGTTGCGGGCGTTGCATTTATCTCGCTCATTCGGCCGTCATCTTCCTTGCCAGTTGCCTGCCCACAATGCGGGCGATTACGTTAAACAGCAGCACGCAAATCATCAGCAGCGCCGCGGTGCCCCAGACGATCTGCTGGGCCTCGGGGCTGCCTTCGCCATAGATCTTGTAGATGTGCACGGCGAGCGACTCGCCGGGGCGGAACACGTTCCAGGCGCAGGTGGGGCTCGACAGGTTAAAGCTCAAGAAGTTCAGGCGAACCGGCGAGCTCATGCCCGAGGTAAAGAGCAGTGCTGCGGCCTCGCCAAACACACGGCCGGCCGAAAGCACGATGCCGGTCACGATAGCGGGCATGGCCTCGGGGACCAGGATGTGCAGCGTAGCCTCCCAGCGAGTAAGGCCCATGGCCAGGCACGCATCGCGCTGGGCCTGCGGCACGTCCTCGAGCGCCTGTTGGATTACGCGCACCAGGATGGGGATGTTGAACATGGTGAGCGCAACGGCGCCGGAGATGATGGAGTACTTCCAGCCCAGCTGCACCGAGAACACCAGAAAGCCGAACATGCCGACGACGATGGAAGGCAGCGAGGACAGCGTCTCGATGGCGGTCGAGGCGATGTCGCGAATGGGCCCGTCCGGCGCGTACTCAACCAGGAAGACCGCGCCGCCCAGGCTGATGGGCACCGAGATGACCAGGGTGATCAACAGCAGGTAGAAGGAGTCGAACAGCTGGTAGAGCACGCCGCCCTGCGTTCCGTTGGCGCGCGACGGCTCCGTGAGAAAGCCCGGCTGGAACAGCGTCGAGATGCCCTCGAACAGGATGTAGGCCACCATGGAGACGACGATGAGCATGACTATGGCGACGATCGCCGTCAACACGCCCGTGGCGAAGCGGTCCTGCTTTTGGACACGCCCGAGCCTCGCCTCGTCGATGTGGATACGCGTGCTAGCCACGAGCCTTCGCCCCCTTGCGGCCGATAAGGTGGATGATCAGGATGAAGATGAGGCTCATGCCCATCAGCAGCAGACCGAGCGCCCACAGAACATCGTCCTGGGCCGAGCCCTCGGCATAGACCGCCATAGACGTGGTGAGCGTGGTGGTGATGGTGGATGCCGGCGACAGCAGTGACGTCGGCATGGCCTCGATACCGCCGATAACCATGCGCACGGCAAGCGTTTCGCCAAAGGCGCGGGTCATACCAAGGATGACCGCAGTCATGAGCGACGGCATGGCGCTCTTGAGCACCACGTGCCAGATGGTCTGCCAGCGGGTGTAACCCAGCGCGAGCGAGCCCTGTCGGTAGCTGTCGGGCACGGCGCGCAGGCCATCGACCGAAAGCGTGGTCATGGTCGGCAGGATCATGACGGCCAGCACGATGGCGCCGGGCAAGATGCCCAGGCCCGTGCTCACGTGGAAAACGCTCTTCATAAGGCCGACGACAACGTGAAAGCCGATCAGGCCAAAGACGACCGAGGGAATGCCGGTCAAAAGCTCAATAAGCGGCTGAAAGACCTTGGAACCAAACTTAGGCTGAATCTCGACCGCAAAGATGGCAGAGCCGATGGCGATGGGCAGCGCGATGAGCGTGGAGAGCACCATGACCGCAAACGAGGTGACAATCAGGGGCAGGGCGCCGGTGTAGGGCAGGCCGCTTTCGGCTGTGTTGGCCAGGTCCCACTTGGTGCCGGTGAAGAACTCGACGACCGAAACGCCGTCCTTGAGAAAAGCCGAGAGGCCCTTTTGGGCGACCATAAAGATGAGCGCGGCAACGACAAGCGTCACGAGCGCAACGCACGCGCCCGTGACGCCCAGGCCCACGTTCTCAAGGTCGCGCTTTGGCAGCTGTTTTGCCATTGCAAACCTTTCCGGGGCGATTACTTATTTAGCGGAGACCTTGCCGCTGGCGTCCTTGACGACCTTCATGGCAGAGACGGGGATAAAGCCCTGCTCCTCGACGAGCTTGCCCTGGACGTCATCGGAAAGCATGAACTCCAGGAAGGCCTTGGTGGCCTCGTCGGCATCCTTAGCGCAGTACATGTGCTCGGTAGCCCAGATCTTGAAGGAGTCGTCGGTGACATTCTTGCTCTTGGGCTCGACGCCCTCGACCTTGATGGCGTTGAACTTGGAGTCATCAAAGTGCGAGAAATCGAGGTAGGAGATGGCGTTGTCGGTGCTGCCCATCTGAGTCTGGACGTCGCCGGACTTGTCGAGCTCGGCGTCGCCCTTAAAGTCGACGGTCTCGTCGCCAAAGACGGCGGCCTCGAAGGTGGCGCGGGTACCGGAGCCGGCCTTGCGGTTGAGGACGACGATGGTGGCGTCGTCGCCGCCGACCTCCTTCCAGTTGGTAATCTGACCGGAGAAGATACCCTTGAGCTGCTCGAGGGACAGGTCGTCGACCTTGACGTTCTTGGAGACGACGGGGCCCATGCCCACGACGGCGACCTCGTGGTCGACGAGGTTCTTGACTTGATCGGCCTCGAGCTTGGACTCGGCGAAGACGTCGGAGTTACCGATGGTGACGGTGCCAGCAGCGACAGCGGTCAGACCCTTGCCCGAGCCGTTGCCCGAGCCGGAAACGGAGACGTCCGGGTTGGCATCCATGAACTTCTCGGCAGCAGCCTCGACGAGAGCCTGGAACGAGGAGGCACCGTCGTAGGTCACCTCGCCGGAGACGGACTCGGCAGCAGCGCTACCCTTGTCGGCGGCGTCGGATGCGCCGGAGCCGCCGCAACCAACGAGACCGAGACCGACGATGCCGGCAAGACCACCAGCGAGGCCGAGGAACTGACGACGAGAATAAGCCTGATCGAGCATGATCTTCCTTTCGTACATGCGACTCGCGGGCACCCTGCCCGCTTTGCTGTTTGGAAAGATACGACCCCGATCAGGCGACAACCGCGTTATCTGCGGTTTCTTACGGGCATTTGATAGACCCTTACCGCAAGCCCGGCCCAGCCTTTACAAACGGATAACAAACCCGCCACCAAGCATGACCCGCCTTTTACACCAATAAAAACAAAGTTGCGGTGAAATAGTTCCTGCTTGGCCATCAAATGGCCCATTCTAGGAACTATTCCACCGCAACTTAGATTGGGAAACCGCGAGACCTTAAAGCTCCAATTCATTCAAACGGAGGATCGCAACAATATAGATCTTGAGCGCCTGCTTGAGCTGGTCCTCGTTGGCGCACTCGTTGGGACCGTGCATCTGGCCGCCCCACTCGGGCAGCTCCAGGCCGGTCTCCTCGGGGCCAAACGAGACGGCGCGGGCAAAGTTGCGCGCGTACGTGCCGCCGCCCATAGCAAAGGGCTCAGCATGCTTGCCCGTAAACTCGTTATAGGTATCAATAAGCGCCTTCACGGCCGGATCGTCGGCAGACACCGAAAACGGCACCTTAGCGCGACCCAGCTGACACGTCACGCCAAAACGGCCCACGAGCGGGTCGAGCTGCTCGCGGATGGTATCGGCACTCGTGCTGTCGGGGAAGCGCACGTCGATGACCTGCTCAATATGGCCATCCGCCACGCGGATGACGCCAGCGTTGCAGGTAAGCGGGCCAAACGCCGGACTCGTCGCATCGATACCCAGGCCGCGGCCATAGGCATCCGCATGCACAAAGGCCAGGAACTTGACGAACTCATGCTCGGCAGGCGTCAGCAGGCGCTCGTCGCGTGCACCAAACGCGTCCTCGGCCTCGCGCAGATACGACACGATCAGGCCGACGGCATTGATCGTTCCCTCGGGCATCGAAGCATGGCCACCGATACCGTGGGCGAAAATCTGCGCATGGCCATTATCAAGCGCCGTGATCTCCAGACGATCGGCGCTCTCGACCGGCGCCGGCAGCTCATCGGCGGCAATCGCGAGCTCGCAGATGGACTGCGACGGAATGGCATTGCTCGCCTCGGAGCCGCTCCACGACACGATGCGCCCGCCGTCGATCTTGGGGCTCACGAACGTCGCCCCAAACTGGCCCTTCTCGGCATTGCAGACCGGGAACTCGGCATCGGGCGTAAACAAAATGTCGGGGTCTGCGTGATTTTCCAGATAATGGTGAACGTCGGACATGCCCACTTCCTCATCGCAGCCCAGCAGCGCGCGGAAGGTATAGCGCGGCACAATGCCGTGCTTGAGCAGGTAGGCACCGGCGTAGAGCGACAACACCGCCGGACCCTTGTCATCAATCACGCCACGGCCGAGCAGCCAGCCCTCGCGACGCTCCATCGCAAACGGGTCGGTGTTCCAGCCGGGGCCGGCGGGCACCACGTCCACGTGGCAGATGGTCGCGAGCTGCTTGTCGCCGCGACCCGGGATATCGGCAATGCCCACATAGCCCTCGTCGTCGCTCGTCTGGTAGCCGAGCTTTTGCGCAATGCCGAGCGCGCAATCGAGCGCATCACGAACCGGGCGGCCAAACGGCGCGCTAGGCTCCGCATCGGCAGCAACGGCTACGGACGGATAACTCACCAGCTGCTCGATATCGGCGACGACGTCCTCCCAGACCTCGTCGACATACTCGGTAACGCTCTGCTCCACCTGATTCATGGACGACCTCCTTACCAATGAGCGACGGGTACACCCGCCCCTCACATTACGTCTATTAGATAGCGAAAAGTTTAGCAAGCTCGGCCACCGAGTGCACCACTGCATCGGCACCCGCCGCCTCGTGCTCGCCCGGCGCCGCCGCGCCCGAATAGATACCAATGCACGGCACGCTCATCGCGTGCGCGCCCTCGACGTCGTTAAAGCGATCGCCGATCATCACGGCATCGCCCGCCGTCGCACCGAGCTCTGCCAGGGCATCGCGGACCGAATCGGCCTTGGTCTCGCGCCCCTGCGGCGGATTCATGCCAACCACCGCCTCAAACTGAGAAAGTCCCAGCTCTCCCACCATGTCGATACACTTCGCCTCCATGCGTGACGTTGCCACGGCCAAGCGATGCCCCTGCGCGACAAGGCCATCCAGCAGTTGGGGGATCCCGTCGAACACGGGATACTCCTCCGGCCCCAGCTCGTCAAAAAAGGCGCGGTACTCGTCGGCCACCACAAGCGACTCCTCGCGGGAGAAGCCATAAAAGTCGTGAAAACTCTTCCACAGGGGCGGCCCGATCATGCGACGCAGGTCACCCATCTGCGCCTCCGAAAACCCGCGTGCAGCCAGCGTCTTGCGCGTCGAGGTCATCACCGCCCGACCCGTATCGGCCACCGTGCCATCAAAATCAAACAGCACGACCGACCGCTTGCATATCTCCAGCGCCTCCATCGGCATCCCTCTTCCCCAGTTGACGATTTCCACACCGACACTTCAAACTGTTGACTATTCAACAATTGAACCTAGAAATGTGGAACGACTCCACTATACTTGTCGCACTTTGCTCTCAGAAGGCGGCGCGCAAGCGCCCCAACGAAAGGTGCAATTATGTCTTTTGCCATCATAACCGACTCCACGTCGGACATCTCCCCCGCCCGCGCCCAAGAGCTCGGCATTTACGTGATTCCGCTGCATGTGATTATCGAGGGCGAGGACCTGCTCGACCAGGTGCAGATTACCGCCGAGGAGTACGTCGCCCGCATGGCCGGCTCCGAGCAGCTGCCGCACACCTCGCAGCCGAGTGCCGGCGAGTTCAAGGCACTCTTTGACCGCGTGCGTGCTGACGGCCACGACAGCGCGATCTTTATCTCGCTGTGCAGCGAATGGTCCGCCTGCTATTCCAACGCATGCCTGGTCGCCGAGACCCACGAGCTCGACGTTCGCTGCATCGATTCGCGCACTGGCTCGGGCGCCGAGGGTCTGCTGGTGGAGTATGCGCGGGCCATGCGCGAAGATGGCCGCAGCCTGGACGAAACCGAGGCGCAGATCCGCGCGATGCTGCCCGACGCCCACCTGCTGCTGATTCCCCGCACGCTCGAGAACCTCGTTAAGAACGGCCGCGCGCCCAAGCTCGCCGGCCAGCTCACGCAGATGCTCAACATTCGCCTGGCCGTTTCGCCGGAGTGGCAGTCGGGCGAGATCAAGGCGATCAAAAAGGGCCGCGGCGCCAAGCGCATCGTCGCCAACACCATGGCAGATTGCCTCGCGTTTTTGGACGAGCACCCGGGCTCAAGCGTGCGCGTGCTCACGACCGGCGCCGCCGAGGAGCAGGAACTTGTCAACGAGGCGCTCGCGGGCCAGGACTACGTAGACGCCGGCACCGGCCCCATCGGCTGCACCATCGCCACCCACGTAGGCGTCGATGCCATCGCCATCAGCTACTGCCCCTGCTACCAACCCGCCAATTAGGGTTACCCATACCACTTGCGGTGGAATAGGGACTGTTTTTGGCTTATTAGCCGCCAATCAATCCCTATTCCACCGCAACTTGGAAATCGGCGATCAGCCCAGCGGACCCTGAAACAGCTCCTGATGAGTGCCCATTCTCACCAGCCTAATCACTGGGTTAGTCTTATGGGGAAGATAAAGAACGACCACGTCGACCAAGCCATCGGATAGGTGGAAATCGATGTGGCCGTTGTAGTTTCCGCCCGGGTTTGAGAGCTCGTGAGCGCCATACTCCGCCGGAAGTGACCCATGAGCCACAAGCTCTGCAACCGCCGCTTTAAACTCACTTTTTAGCTGCGGATGCATGCGCATCGTTCGTTTGTAGTCCACCTTAAATTGAGCCTCGACTTTAATCTCGAACATCGCTATTCCTCATCGAGGAATGACATAAGCTCATCAGCGTTATTGAATGACAGGCTATCGTCCGGCAAAATCCCCAACTCATGAGCCTCGGCAATCACCATGGCACGCCTCGTCGCCTCGTTGGGCACCTCCGCCCTTCCTACAATCTCAAAAGGAATCTTTCGCTGATTTACCAGCTGCCGAACGGCAAGATTGAGATAGGAATTGAGGCTGAGGCCGACCGAATCCAAGAACTCAGTCGCCTGCTCCTTGAGCCCCTCTTCGATTCGAACCGTCGTAGGCTTAACTGTTGCTGTAGACATTTGCGACCTCCTCGCCCTCGTCTTTTACACCAGTATACCCAATATAAATGGCAATCTAATGTTAAATAACATCAGATTGCCATGCGTATTCATGTCGCGTGGGCACGATTGATCTACATCAGCCCGCTCAGGGCGATGTCGACGGCCTCGTTGAGGTCGTCGGCGATGTGGACGAGGTCTGGATCGAGTGGGCTGATCATGCCGGCATCCATCACCGGGCCGTTGAGCCAGTCGAACAGGCCCTGCCAGTACTCGGTGCCCACCAAAACAAGCGGCATGCGCTTGACCTTGTGCGTCTGCACCAGCGTGAGCACCTCGAACATCTCGTCGAGCGTGCCAAAGCCGCCGGGGAACACGATGGCACCCGAGCTGTATTTGACGAACATGGTCTTGCGCACAAAGAAGTAGCGGAAGTCCATGCCGAGGTTCACGTATTTGTTGAGCCCATGCTCGTGCGGCAATTCAATGCCCAGGCCAACTGACTTGCCGTTGACACTCGCCGCTCCCCTGTTGGCCGCTTCCATGATGCCGGGGCCGCCACCGGTGATGACCGCCACGCCACGTTGTGCGATCTTGCGCCCGACGGTACGCGCCGCCTTGTAGAGCGGATCGGTCTTGGGCGTGCGAGCGCTACCGAAGATGGTCACCGCAGGGCCAAGCTCGGCAAGCGCGCCAAAGCCATCGACAAACTCGGCCTGAATGCGCAGCACGCGCCACGGGTCGGCATGCAGCCAGTCGGTCGAGTCCTCGGGCGCCAATAGGTTGGCGTATGTATTGTCCTTAGGAATCATGGGGCCGCGCATGACCACGGGGCCGCGGCGGTACGTCTCGTCGTAGGCGGGCTCGCCCTCGACGTTCTCATTCTTAATCATGGGTACTCCTATCGAGAAAAAGAAAACGGGCGGGGTCGACGCCATGCGCCAAACACCCGCCCGAACATCAACTATTCGGTATGGTACCCACGATGCATCAAGTGCTTGCAAGCTATCGGTCAGCGGTCGCGCAACCGATGCCGGCGCATGCGATGGCCGGCGCCGGTTGCGCGCGGTCGATTGGCACACGATCTCGACACCGCGCGAACGCCCCCACAAGCACGCCCGCGGCTCTTAGTAATCCACCGCGGCAGGACTATTCATCCAATCGCTCACGAATGCGCCGTAACGGCCCTCGATAATGGCCTGACGGGCACGCTGCATAAGGTTGAGCAGGTAGTAGATGTTGTGCATCGACAGCAGAATGCCGCCGAGCATCTCCTTCTGCGTGACCATGTGGCGAATGAGTGCGCGGCTGTAACCGCCCGTGCACACCGGGCAGGTGCAGGTGGGATCGATGGGGCCGTCGTCGTGCGCAAAGCGCGCGTTGCGGAAGTTGAGGCGACCCTCACTCGAAAACGCCGTGCCCATACGGCCGGTGCGCGTCGGTAGCACGCAGTCGAACATGTCGATGCCCACACCCACACCGCGCACGAGGGTGGTGGGGTTGCCGACGCCCATCAGGTAGCGCGGCTTGTGCTTGGGCATGTACTCGCTTACGAGCGGTGCCAGGGTCTCGAACATGGTCTCGTGGTCCTCGCCCACCGAGTAGCCGCCGATGCCGTAACCGGGGAAGTCGCCGCACTCCTCCAGATGGCGCAGCGAGCGCAAGCGCAGGTCCAGGTGCATGCCGCCCTGAACGATGCCAAAGAGTGCCTGGTCGTCGCGGGTATGCGCCTTATAGCAGCGCTCGGCCCACATGCTCGACAGCTCAACGGCGCGCTCAACGTAGGCGCGCGTGGCGGGATAGCCCGGGCACTGGTCCAGCTGCATGCAGATGTCGGAGCCGAGCTTCATGGCGATCTCCATGTTGTCCTCGGGTGTCCAGAACACGTGGCGGCCGTCGTAATCGTTGACGATAAAGCGCACGCCCTCGTCAGTGAGCTTGACGGCATCGTTGTGACTGAAGACCTGGAAACCGCCCGAGTCGGTGAGGATAGGGCCGTGCCAGTTCATAAACTTGTGCAGGCCGCCCAGCTCGGCGATGGTGTCCTCGCCGGGACGCATGGACAGGTGATAGGTATTGGCAAGCACGATCTGGGCGCCGAGCTGTTTGACGGTCTCGGTAGGAATGCCCTTGACGTTTGCCTTGGTGCCCACGGGCATGAAGATCGGTGTCTCGATGTCGCCGTGCGGGGTGTGCAGCACGCCGGCACGCGCATGCGTCGTCGGGTCCTCGGCGATCAGGTCGAATTTAAAAAGGCTCTGGTCCATAAACTGGAACTCCTTGGTTGCGGTTCATACGCAAACCATTATACGGGCAACCCGCAAGAAGCACCGACTCGACAGAAACTGGCGCGAGGAGGATACGGCAGGGACACGGCAAATGAGCGTGGATTTTTGGACGCTTACCGGATGAGCGTGGATAATCTCCCACTTTTGCCCAAAGCACAGCCCAAAAACGGGAGATTATCCACTTTCATTCTGCGGGCACTCATTTAAGTACGTCCCCGATGAGTGGAGCTATTTACCAGCCACGGCAACGCCGATATTTTGGCAACGTCAGCGAGCGGGTCGCATTTGAGACAAGGTGCCGTGAAATGAAAGGGCGCTGGCCTTCTGGTCGCGCCCTTGAAATTGAACGGCAGATTGTCCAAATGCGGCCCGCGCAGCGTCGGCCCGTTACGGCGTTTGGTAAAACGCCGTAACCCCTACGGCCGCTGGCCCATGCCACCCTCGAGGGTGACGGTCTCGCCGTTCATGTACTTAAAGTCGGGACCGCAGAGCTGAACGACCACGCGGCCGATCTCCTTCTCGACGTCGCCGTAGTGACCAGCCGGCGGCATGTGGACGTTGGCCTTAAACGCCTCGGGATAGGCATCCTGGAAGTTCTCGAGCGCAGCGGTCCAAGCAAGCGGGCAAACGATATTGACGTTGATGCCGTCCTTGCCCCACTCGTTGGCGGCAACGCGGGTCAGGCCGCGGATGCCCTCCTTGGCGGCAGCATAGCTGCACTGGCCATAGTTGCCAAACAGGCCGGCACCCGAGGCAAAGTTGACCACGGAGCCCTTGGTCTCCTTCAGGTGCGGATAGGCCTTCTGCATGTACAGGTAAGTGGCATACAGGCCAGAGTAAATGGCAAGGTTAAACTGGTCCATAGTGTGATCGGCAATGGTCACGCCCGAGGCGCTGGCCTGAGCATTGTTGACGACGGCGTCGATGCGGCCGAACTCCTCAATGGCCTTGTCGATGACGTTCTGGACGACAGCCTCATTGTCCTGACCAGCCGAGACATCGGCCTGAACAGGCAGAACCTTGACACCGTACTCGGCCTCGAGAGACTCCTTGGCGGCCTCGAGCTTGGCGACGTTGCGGCCGGTGATGACGAGGTTCGCGCCCTCCTTGGCAAATGCGATATCGATGCCGTAGCCGATGGAGCCAGCGGAACCGTCCTTAAGCGTGGCCTTGCCGCCGCCGGTGACGATCACGGTCTTACCAGTGAAAAGTCCCATACAAAGTCCTTTCAAATCGCGACGGGCCCACCCGCCGACTGCGCGCATCCAACTTCACGCGCCAAAAGCTGAAATGCAACTTTAGCGGGTTCAAGTGAAAAATAAAGACCGCAGCAGGCGAACGGCACAACGTCATTCGGCGAAGGGAATGTCAAGCACGAACTGGATAAAGAGGCCGAATTTTTGTCAGCCAAACGAGCCATCGAACACGTTTTGAAACTTTGCTGCGGCGCGCGGGATGTCGGCGCGAGACTTTATCATAGGGTGACAAACAACGATGAGGAGCACATGCCTATGACAGACGAGCTGGACCCCCAGACTCAACAGCATATTGATGATCCCGCAGACGTCACCGCAGATACTGACGCTGTGACCTGCGATGGTATCGACATCGACGACCCCATCTTGGACGAAAGCGCTACGGCGGAAACCCCCGAAACAGAAAACGCCGATGAGCAAAACGACGATGCGCCCGCTCAGGACGACGCCCCTGTACAGGACGACGCCCCGCAAGCAGCGGGCCCCATCGAGGTGTCTTCGGAAGAAGAGCTCGATGCCGTCATGGACTCCATGATGGATGCTGTCAAAGCGATGAAAGACGCCGTCGCCGATGCCGATATTGATGCCGAGGAAGAGGAGGCCGCCGAGGCGGCCTCGACCTTTGTGCCCGGCGAGACTCCGGTTGCCGACCAGGGCAGCACCATGCCCTCGTTTCTGCAGCTCGAGCACCCCACGATTGGCGCCGATGCGGTCGATCCGCACGCAGCAGGCTTTTCTGTGGTCGAGGGCGGTACCGGCAATATCGCCGCGCCGCAGGCTGCCGATGCGGACGCCGCCGACACCGCTCGCCCGACCGCCCCGCACTCCCCCGCCGCGAGCCGCGATCTGGGGACCGCTGTCTCGAACACAGCGAACGCCGTGGGCGCCTTTATCGCCCAGGGTGCCTCGGCCATGCGCGAGATGAATGCCGCGAAAAAGGCACTTGCCGATGCCCGCGCCCACCTGGCCGAACTTGAGCAGCGCATTGCCGATCAGGCCGAGGAACTCGAGACGCGCCAGGATATCGCAGGCCGCTACGACCAGATCGTCGCCGACCAGCGCCAGGCGATTGCCACGGCCCAAAAGACTGCAGCGGCCGCCGAGATTGACCGTGATGCCCACGCCGCCAAAGCGACAGAGCTCAAGGGTCAGTTCGAACAAATGAAGACAGAGGATGACGCGACTGAGCTCCGCCTGAAGGCCGCGCTCGATGCCGTGGAGGCCCGCGAGGCGAGCTCGCGCGAGACCGGCAACCGCCTCATTCGACGTCTTGAGGATTCCAAGCGCATCCGCGACAAGGTAAAGGCCGAGCGAGACGCCGGCATTGCCGCCGCACAACAAACCGTCGACGCCACGCGCGCCCAGCTCGAGACGCTGCGTCATGAGTATGCCGAGCTGCAACGCAATCCCTCGGCAAATCCCGCCAACTATACGGTGCGCACCAGCGAGCTCTCGATGCAGATCTCCGACACGGCAGATGCCCTGCGTAAAGCCGAAGAAGATGTCCCGCGCATCACCGCCGACCTTGAACACTCGCTTGCCGCAGCCGAGCAGGCCGTCGAGCAGGCGCAAGCCCCCATCGCCGACGCCAAGCGAGCCCATCAGGCCGTGACGGCGGAGGCCGATGCCGCGCGCGACGAGCTGCAGACCGCAAAAACCGCCGCTGCAACGCGCCAGCGCGAACTGCGCGAGAAGATCGCTGCCGAGGACAAGGCACGCCGCGACCAAGAGCAGAGCATAGCCAACGCCCAAGCAGATGCCGCGCATGCGCAGTCGATTATCGAACAGGCGACCGAGGTGCACGACCACCCAGAGATCACTGAGTCGCTTGCAGGATCCTTGGCCCGAGACAAAGCCGAACACGCCGAGACCGAGCGAGAGGTTACCCAGCTCGAAGCCACCGAGGACGCGGTGCGCGAGCGTACCCGCGACTCACGCATCAAATTCACCGGCGCCATCGTCTGCATTGTCGCCGTGATTCTGGTAATCATCCTGGTCTGGCTGTTCGCAAGCAAGTAGTCGTTTAAGAACGTCCCCAATGACTACAAAGGGGTCAGGTTAACATGCACCAACATGGTGCAAAGTAACCTGACCCCTTTGCACCAATCTCTTGACAACCAAAGAAATGCCGATGTTTTGGCAGAGTCAGCGAGCGGGTCGCATTTGAGGCAAGGTGACGTGAAACGAAAGGGCGCTGACCTTCTGGTCGCGCCCTTGAAGTTGAACGTCAGATTGTCCAAATGCGGCCCGCGCAGCGTCGAGCAGTTACGCGGTTCGTAGAACCGCGTAACTAACAAATGAGCATGGCGTCGCCAAAGCTGAAGAAGCGGTAGCGCTCCTCGATGGCGGCGGCGTAGGCATCCATGATCTGGTCGCGGGTGGCAAGCGCGCTTACGAGCATCATGAGCGTGGAGCGCGGCACGTGGAAGTTCGTGATCAGCGCGTCGACCACGTGATAGGTCGAGCCGGGCATGAGGTAGAGCTGCGTCGTGGCGTTCTCGCGCACCACGATGTCACCGCAGCCGAGCGTGTCGGCGCCGTCCTCGCGGCCTTCAAAATAGCGCGCCGTCACAGCCGGATCGGACACCGGAGCATCGGCGTCAAACGCGCTCTCGAGCGAGCGCACCGCCGTGGTACCGACAGCAATCACACGATGGCCCTCGGCCTTCGCCTTATGCACGGCGTCGACAACCTCCTGCGACACGTGGTAGCACTCGGTGTGCATCACATGCTGCGTGGGATCGTCCTCCTCCACCAGACGGAAGGTATCGATGCCCACCTCGAGTTCGACGGCGGCAAACTTGGCACCCTTGGCCTCGATGGCAGCCATAAGCTCGGGCGTAAAGTGCAGACCCGCCGTGGGAGCGGCAGCCGAGTGCTCTTCCTTCATGGCGTAGACGGTCTGGTACTTCTCGGGGTCGCCCTCGTAATCGGTAATGTAGGGCGGCAGCGGCACGTGGCCGGCAGCATGGATGGCCTCGTCGAGCGTGCACGGGTCGCCGGCGGCATTGCAACCGGCCGGCTCAAAGCGCACCAGACGGCCACCGCGGCTATCGGTGACAAAGTCGATGACCTCGGCCGTCAGCACCACGGGAGCCCCCTCGGGCGCATGGGCGCCACCGGCGCGATACTCAATCTGAGCACCGGGCTTCAGGCGCTTGCCCGGCTTGACCAGGCACTCCCACACATGGCCGAGCGGATCCACATCCTCACGGCGCTTGAGCAGCAGCGTCTCGACCACGCCACCCGAGCCGGCCTTGCGACCGATCAGGCGGGCCGGCATCACGCGCGTCTGGTTGATGACGAGCACATCGCCCGGCTCGATATAGTCGATGATGTCGCGGAAGATGCGGTGCTCAACGGTACCGCCGTGCTCCAGCGGCTTCCCCGCCTGGGAGCCTTTGCGATCCACCACCAGCAGGCGGCAGGAGTCGCGCGGCTCGGCAGGAGCCTGGGCGATCAGTTCCTCAGGAAGGTTGTAGTCAAAATCATCGGTACGCATAGACACGTCGGATACTCCTTATATAGCTAAAGTCCGCTCTACATCCTAGCAGGCTGCCAGCTCAAAAGAACTACTTTTTGGACGCTTTGCGCTCGTCGCGGATGCGAGCGCGGTCCATGGCCGCCTCGACGGCCGAGAATCGGCAGCCGCAGTAATTCTGCCGATACATGCCCAGCTCACGCGAACGACGCGTGGCCTCGGGATAATACGGGCGAAAATCGCGAATCACCGGTGTGAGACCGCGGGCGGCAGCCAGACGCTCCAAAACATCATTGCAGGTATCGAACAGCTGATACGGCGAGACGGCGAGCGTCGTGCCCACAAACTCAAACCCGCGCTCCTGGGCCACGCGGCACGCCTCGGCCAAGCGCAGGGCATAGCACGCGCGACAGCGACGGGGTCGATCGGCGCCCAGCGGGGCCACGCCGGCCTCCCAGCGCTCGCGGTCCTCCCCCGCCTCGATGAGCTCGATGTCGCCATCGGCACACCACCGGCGTAGCTCGTCCAAGCGGCGCTGCCATTCATCGCGCGGCTGAATATTGGGGTTGGTCCAGCAAATCGTGGGTTCAAACCCCTCTTCGCGCAGCAAGCGAACCGGCTCAAGTGAGCACGGCGCACAGCAAGCGTGCAACAACAACGGCCTCATCAACATCTCCTCACCCGAAAAAGCGCACGCCAAAGGACGTGTCCTCGCAGGCGGCAATGCGGCGGTCGCGCAGGATCGTCCGCACGTAATACCAGTCGCCCGTGCATCCCGAAAGGTGCAAACCAGCCGCCAGGTAGCACAGCAGCGGATACCCCGAAAACGCAAATCCCAGGGCAAACGCCGCCGTCACAACAACCGTCGGCGCCAGGCAAACCGCCATGTACCGCCGGCGCGAATACACAATCCCCTCGGCGCAGGCATAGATCATGCACGTCTCACGGTTCGCTCCAAAAGTCACGTGCGCACTCGCGGGCGCCAGCAGCTTAAAAAACACACCGTGCACCAGCTCGTGCACGGCAAACGACGCCATTGAGACCGCAGCCAAGCCGACTATCCAGCCCACGACTGCCGTCCAGCCGCCCGCATCAGCAGCATCCAAGTCTGCAGGCCCGCCCAGCAGCATAAACACCGGCACCAGGCACACGGCAAACACGCCGACTACGACCATCCCCCACACGAAGCAAGCGTGCAGAAAATCCTCGTCTTCAAACGCATGTATGTTGGAAATCTCATTCATAGCATCTTAGGATAGCGCCCCTGCCACGTACCCGTCCGCATGTGCGATAATGTCGAACGATATGCACGAATTGACCACCGCGCCGCCGAGCCCCGCGCCCGGCCGCGCTCTCACCATATGCGAAGGAGTCCCATGGCATCCAAATACTCCATGAACGACCGTCCCAGCTGGCCGCGCCGCGCCATCGTTACCGCCGGCGAGCCCTACGGCAACAAGGGCCTTCACTTTGGCCACGTTGGCGGCGTCTTTGTCCCGGCCGACTTCTTCGCCCGTTTCCTGCGCGACCGCCTGGGCCGCGAGAACGTCATCTTCACCTCGGGCACCGACTGCTACGGTTCGCCCATCATGGAGAGCTACCGCAAACTCAAGGAGAACGAGGGCTACGACAAGTCCATTAACGAGTACGTCGAGTCCAATCACTCCCGCCAGGCCGCGACCCTCAACAACTACAACATCAGCTGCGATATCTACGGCGGCTCGGGCCTTGAGCCGGCGGCCCAGATCCACAACGAGGTGACTGCCGAGATTATCGAGCGCCTGCACGAGCAGGGCACCATCTCCAAGCGCTCCACGCTGCAGTTCTACGATGCCAAGGCCGGCACGTTCCTCAACGGACGCCAGGTCATCGGCCGCTGCCCCATCCAGGGCTGCAAGTCCGAGAAGGCGTACGCCGACGAGTGCGATCTGGGCCACCAGTTTGAGCCCGAGGAGCTCATCGCGCCCAAAAGCCAGCTCACCGGCGAGGTGCCCGAGTTGCGTCCGGTCGACAATCTCTACTTTGACCTGCCGGCCTACCTCGACTTCATGAAAACCTACACCGCCAAGCTCGCCCAGAACCCGCAGGTTCGCTCCGTGGTCTCCAAGACCATGGAGGAGTGGCTGCTGCCGGCTCAGCTCTACATCCAGAACAAGTTCCGCGAGGCCTTCGACGCCGTCGAGGATCAGCTTCCTGAGCACACCGTGCTGGAGCCCGAGGGCAACAAGAGCAGCTTTACCGTCACCTTCCCCAGCTGGAAGGAGCGCGACGACGCCCACGTGGTGCTCGCCAACGGCGGCGTGCGCTTCCGCAGCGGCAAGGCGCTCGTGCCCTTCCGCATCACCGGCAACATCGACTGGGGCGTTCCGGTGCCCGAGGTCGATGGCGTCTCCGACGTCACCTGCTGGTGCTGGCCCGAGAGCCTGTGGGCGCCCATCAGCTATACGCGTACCGTGCTCGCGCGCGATGCCAAGGCAGCCGGCGTGACCGAGGGCGTCGCCGCCCAGGATGCCGCCCTCATGGGCGAGCCCGCTGCCGACTCCACGCAGGTCCCCGCGCCCACCTACCAGCACAGCTCGCTCGACTGGCGCGACTGGTGGTGCTCGGACGACGCGCAGATCTACCAGTTTATCGGTCAGGACAACATCTACTTCTACTGCATCGCGCAGACCGCCATGTGGGAGGCCCTGGGCTGGGACCTCACGCAGAGCACCGTCAGCGCCTGCTACCACCTGCTCTACATGGGCAAAAAGGCCAGCTCGTCCTCGCAGACGCCTCCCCCGCCGGCAGACGACCTGCTCAACCACTACACCTGCGAGCAGATGCGTGCGCACTGGCTGTCGCTCGGCCTGTCCGAGAAGCCGGTAAGCTTTAGCCCCAAGGCATACGACACGCGTGTGACCGGCAAGGACAAGGACGGCAACGAGGTACGCGCCTGCGACGACAAGCGCGTTATCGACCCGGCCCTTAAGGAAAGCGCCCTTTTGACCGGCGTGTTCAACCGTCTGGCCCGCAGCTGCTTCTACGGCGTCGCCGTCAAGGAAGGCGACGAGAGCCCCTACCGCAACGGCTGCATCCCCGCCGGTGCAGCTTCTGACACCGTGGTCGAGGCCGCCGAGCAGGCAGCCCTCGCCTTTGAGCAGGCCATGTACAAGTTCGAGACGCACCGCGCGCTCGCCGTGTGCGACGACTACCTGCGCGCCGCCAACAAGCGCTGGAGCGACGCTTCCAAAGCCGCCAACAAGCTCGAGGGTAACGAGGCAAACGCCGCAATGACGCAGGCCCTCGTCGACGCCTTTACCGAGCTGCGCGTGGCGACCGTCCTGATGCACGGCATCGTCCCGGCCGGCTGCGAGCTCATCTGTGAGTACTTCGACATCGACCCGGTCGCCTTCTTTAGCTGGGATAACATCTTCGCCTCCACGGATGAGTTTGTGGAGAGCCTGGGCGAGAAGCCCGGCGAGCACCGCGTAAAGCCGCTACCCCCGCGCTTCGACTTCTTCAGCAAGCACGAGAGCCAGTACTAAACACTCGACATGTAATGGAATGGGAAGGAAAGACGGATGTCCAAGCCGCGTCGTCGTAAGCAGAAAAAGCAGGTTAAGCCCGAGCTCAAGCTCAGGCAGTTTGCCGCCACCGAGCTTTCCGACCAGCTTGCCGCCCTTCTCTGCGCCGCCGACCTGCCGCGCTTTATGGTCGACACGGTCGCCGGCGCCTATGCGCCCGCCGATGCCGAGCTCATGATCAAGGGCTTCGGCGCCGCGGCCACACGCCCGGTCACACTGCGCGTCAACACGCTCAAGGCAACCGCCGAGGACATCGCTGCGGCGCTCGATGCCGCCGGCATCGCTCACAACCCCGTCACCTGGTACCCAAACGCCTTCATCCTGCCCGAGGCCCAGGTTTCCGATCTGTGGGATCTCGACATCTACCGCGACGGCAAGATCTACCTGCAAAGCCTGTCGTCCATGATGCCGCCGCTGGTCCTGGGCGCTCAGGCAGGCGAGGACATCCTGGACATGTGCGCAGCCCCTGGCGGCAAGACGACGCAGATCGCCGCCCTCACGCAGGGGCAGGCGCACCTTACCGCCTGCGAGATGAGCATTCCCCGCGCCGAGAAGCTCGAAGCCAACCTCCACCGCCAAGGCGCAAAAAACGTGCCCGTCATGCGCATCGACGCACGCGAGCTCGACGAGTTCTTCCGCTTTGACCGTATCCTGCTCGACGCTCCCTGCACCGGCACGGGCACCGTCGTCAGCGGCAACGAGAAGAGCCTGCGCGGCCTCACCGAGCAGTTGCTGAGCAAGTGCGCCCGCTCGCAGCGAGCACTTCTGGACCGCGCCATGGGAGCCCTCAAACCGGGCGGCACGCTCGTCTATTCGACTTGTTCGATCTTGCCGCAGGAAAACGAGGACGCCCTGCAAGAGGCCCTCGACAAGCACATGGACTGCGAGCTTATCCCCCTCGACGGCACGCCGAGCGAAAGTGAGGCACGCCGCGCCCAGGAAGCTGGTGAGGAGCCGCGCATCGAGTCCAACGCCCTGACCGAGGCCATTGCCGCGGGTCAGGTATCGGCCATCGCCAACGGCCTGCCCGGCACGCTCACCATTCCGCCCAGCCGCGACTTTGAGGGCTTCTACATTGCCCTGATCCGAAAACGCAGCTAGCGCACGGATCCAAAACCCAACAAGCTATCTCCGTGCGCGTTTGCCCTGCTGGTCGCGATGCCGTTTAAGCATCGTGCGCTCCTTGCGTTCGGCCCTTTTGCCCTTAATGGCCGTGACCACAAAGTAGATGACCGCGGCGGCTACGATTGCGCCCACGCATAGGCCAATCGAGCCCAACATTGCCGAAAATTCCATACCGCGTCACCTCTCTTTTAAACGGGACTTTCAAGATAGCACCTCGATCCCCGCCACCACAGCTCCTTCACGTTCGCCGGCCCTTCGGTCTAACGGATGGCGCGGCGGGGAAAAATCAACTCGTCAAACGGTTTAGCAAGCACAACGCTGCCGGCACCCTGCCGGCCGTCATCACATAGAATCGAGCCTCCATGGATACCCTCAACGATCTAAATGAGCGCGTCGACGCCTTCGTCGGCACCAGCTCCTTCGACACGCCTGCCGCGGCAAACGACCAAGCCCCCATCGATGTACCCGCCGAGGTTCACGAGGACATCGTCGCCTCGGTCGATTTCTCCGAGGTCGAGCTCGCAGACGAGTTCACCGAGCCCCAGGTAGCCGTCACGCCCAACGGCCTGCTCCCTATGGAGCCCCTGCCCATCGACGGACGCCTGCGCAAGGCTGCCCTTCGCATGCCCGACGAGATCGAGGAGGCCAGCGGCTTCACGCTCTTCGGCCGCCGCATCAAATCGCTCATCTACACCACCGATGTCGCGGTTATCCGCAACTCCAACGCCGATGCCGTCTTTGCGGTCTATCCTTTCACGCCGCAGCCCGCCATTACGCAGGCGCTGCTGACCGTCGCCGAGTGCCCGGTCTTCGTAGGCGTGGGCGGTGGCACCACCACCGGTAAGCGTTCCGTGCAGATGGCAGCCGTCTCCGAGATGCAGGGCGCGGCGGGCTGCGTGGTCAACTCCCCCGCCACCGCCGAGATGGTCGAGCACATCACCAACATCGCCGACATCCCCGTCATCGCCACGGTCGTACGTTGCGACGACGATGCTCACGCCAAAGTGCGCGCCGGCGCCAAGATCCTCAACATCGCCGCTGGTAAGAACACGCCGCAGGTCCTGCGCGAGCTGCGCGAGCACTATCCCAACCTGCCGCTTATCGCGCCGGGCGGCAAGACGCCCGAGAGCATCCGTGAGACTATCGCCGCCGGCGCCAACGCCATCATCTGGACGCCGCCTTCGGCCCAGCAGCTACAGACCGACATGATGCAGCGTTATCGCAAGATGAAGGAAGACGCCACACCTGTCATCTCGCGCGACGATGTGCCCATTATCGACCAGGTCGCCGCCGCCGAGGTCAGCCAGGTCGAGAACATGAATCCCGACGTGCCGATTCCCGACGAAGTCATCGAGCGCGTCGCTTCGATCCACGAGCGCGTCGAGGAGCATCGCGCCAACCGCGGGCTCAAGCCCTCACTGCACGGCTTTTTCTTCCGAGGAAAGAAACGCTAGCAAAACATCTTGGCCCGCCCCACAAACGTGAGGCGGGCCGTTTTCGTTTGGGCAATCATGCAGCGATGTGATGGGGCAAATTAATCCACGCGCTTGTCGCCCATAAAGAAGAGCGCCACCGTACCAGGTCCGGTATGCGAGCCAATCAGAGTACCGATGTCATTGATCTCAATCTTGCCTTTAAGCTGCGGAACCTGTTCCTCAATCAGCACCGCAACTGCCTCGGCATCCTCGCGACACGCCGAGTGCGACATGATGCACTTACCCGAATAATCCGCACCGTCCTGCACATGTGTCACCATGGTCTTAGCCATCTCGGAAATCGCGCGCTTCTTAGTGCGAATCTTCTCACGTGGCGACAGCCCACCTTCGCAATCGACCGTCATAAGCGGGCAAATCTTAAGCGCCGTGCCGATGATCGCGCTCGCAGCCGAAATGCGACCGCCGCGCAGGTAGCTCGACAGATCGGTCGAGAAGAACCAGTGGTGCAGGTTGAGCTTGTGCTCCTCGATCCAGGCAGCCGTCTCGTCGAGTGAAGCCCCGCTATCGCGCACATCGGCGGCATATTCCAGCAACAGGCCAAAGCCCGAAGACGCCCCCAGCGAATCGATGACGCGCACCTTGCCGCCCTGGGGATAGCGATCCGCGAGCATCTGTGCCGCAACGCAGGCCGATCCATACGTGCCCGAAATACCCGACGACAACGCCAGGTGCAGCACGTCTTTACCCTCGGCAACAAACGGCTCCCAAAACTCCTCGTACTCACCCACGCTCACCTGAGACGTCTTGGGCATGGCGCCCGCGGATATCTGGGCAAAAAAACTCGTCCGGCGTAATCGACTGATACAGATCGTCCGTATAGACAACATCGTCGATCTCGTAATGAAAATACGCGACGGGAATATTGCGCGATTCAAAGAACTCCCGAGTTCGGTCGGCGGCAGATTCACAGGTCAGGACAAAATCACTCATATGAGGCTCCTTACTCATTGCTGCGCAAATTATCGCACAGTGAGCCTACATACGGTACATATGTCCACTATTTACCAAATCGAACCAAAAATAGCGAACATCTTTACCACCATCGTCTCCACCGGCCCCACGCATAAATATCTGAGAAAACACCCTCTGTCGTCTCCACTCAACCGCCATATCTACCTCAACTAAATCGATTTACCAAACCGTTCAGCCGACAATTCAGCCGCTGGCGCAAAATCGAAACAAAAGCGGCGCATACTGATAAACGTTTGACGCTGTTTATCAGTTTTACCAGCTCCATCGGAAGGTGTTTCATGGTCGCATTCGATCGCAATCCGCAAGACTTCAAGTATCTGCGTCTGCTGTCGAAACAATTTCCCACCGAGCAATCCGCGTTTACCGAGATCATCAATCTCTCGGCCATCCTCAACCTGCCAAAGGGCACCGAGCATTTTATGAGCGACGTGCATGGCGAGTACGAAGCCTTTATGCACATCCTCAACAACTGCTCGGGCGTCGTGCGCGAGCATGTCGACGAGATTTTTGGCGACACGCTCACCTTTGACGAAAAGGGCGAGCTGTGCACGCTCATCTACTACCCGCACGAGAAGATCGAGCTGGTCCGCAGCCAGCGCGAGGACTCGCCCACCTGGTACAAAACGATGCTTGACCAGCTCATCATGGTCGCTCGTTCGCTTTCAAGCCGCTACACCCGCTCCAAGGTTCGTAAGGCCATCCCACGCGATTACGCCTACATCATCGACGAGCTGCTACACACGCATCCGGATGAGAACAACTATCGCGTGCGCTATCACGAGCGCATCGTGGAGTCCATCCTGGAGACCGCAAGCGCCGACGACTTTATCGAGTCGCTCGCCTCGCTCATCAAGCGCCTGGCCGTCGACCACCTGCACCTGGTGGGCGACATCTTCGACCGCGGCGGCGGCGCGGCCAAGATTATGGACCGTCTGCTCACCTACCATTCACTCGACATCCAGTGGGGCAACCACGACCTGCTGTGGATGGGCGCTGCGGCCGGTGAGCCCGCCTGCATCGCCACGGTGCTGCGCAACAACCTACGCTACGACAATTACGAGATCCTGGAGAACGACTACGGCATCTCGCTACGTGAGCTTGTCGACTTTGCAGATGCCACCTACACCGCCGGTGAGTCCATCACCCCGCTGATCAAGGCCATCAACGTGCTGCTCTTTAAGCTCGAGGGCCAGATTATCCAGCGCCATCCCGAGTTCGACATGACCGACCGCCTGTTACTCGACAAGATCGAACACGACACCGGCACGGTCACGCTCGCCGACGGCAGCGTGTGGCCGCTCACGACCAACGACTTCCCCACCGTCGACCCGGCGGACCCCTATACGCTCACGCCCGAGGAGCAGCACATCATCGACAAGCTCGTGTCCGAGTTTGTCACCGCCGATCACCTGCATCGCCATATCGATTTCCTCTATTCCCACGGCTCGATGTACAAGGTCGCCAACGGCAACCTGCTGTTCCATGGCTGCGTGCCGCTCAACGAAGACGGCACTTTTAGCAGCATGAACTGCCTGGGCACCTGGCACGCTGGCCGCGATTATCTCGATTTTTGCGACCACATCGCCCGCCGCGCTTGGCGCGTGGGCGACCGCGACGCTCTCGACTGGATGTGGTACCTGTGGATTGGCTTTAACTCACCCGCCAGCGGACGCCTGGTGCGTACCTTTGAGCGCGCCTATATCGCCGATAAGAGCACCTGGGTCGAGCCGATGGACCCGTACTTTACGCTTACCAAGTCGCCCTCGGTCTGCGATGACATCATGCGCGAGTTTGGCGTCGCGCCCATGGCATGCTCGCCGACCGGCCACATCATCAACGGCCACACGCCCGTTAAAACCACCAAGGGCGAGCAGCCCATCCGCGCTGAGGGCAAGCTGCTGGTCATCGATGGCGGCTTCTGCCGCGCTTACCATCCCAAGACGGGTATCGCCGGCTATACGCTCATCTCGAGCTCGCGCGGCTGCCGCCTCAAGTCGCACCGGGCCTTTACGACGGTTGCCGAGGCACTCACGCGCAATGTGGACATCGAAAGCGAGACCAACCGTTTTGACCAAGCAGACCGTCGCCGCATGGTGAGCGACACCGATACTGGCGCCAAGATCCGCAGCCAGATCCAGGACCTGCGCCAGTTGCTCGATGCATATAGAAACGGTGCTATCGAGGAGCGCGCCTAGCACCACCCGCGGGGATTGGCTAAACTTGCTAAGTTTGTCATCCCCGCGGCGCTTCGGCGCCAGCTTAAGGCAGGTACCATGCAAAAGCTCCTTGCGCAGATCATGAAATTTGGCGTCGTCGGTGTCATTGCCACGGTTATCGACTTTGGCATTATGAATCTGCTCCACTACGGTCTGGGCCTCAACATCCTAATCGCCAACACCAGCGGCTTTATCATCTCACTCATCTTTAACTACCTCGCAAGCATGAAATACGTGTTTGCGCACAAGGAAGGCATGAGCCGCCGCCGCGAGTTCATCATCTTTGTCGTGCTGTCCGTGATCGGTTTGGTGCTCAACGATGGCATCGTGCTGGCGCTCAACGCCGGCCTGGGACTCGAGGCCAATATCGCCAAGATCTGTGCCACCGCGCTTGTCATGGTCTACAACTTTGTGACCCGAAAGATCTTCCTGGAGGGTGACGAGACCAAGTAACTCACAACCCTACGGCCTTACGATGCCCACGGATGACGCGCGTCGAGCGCTGCGTTGTTCGTGGGCTTTGCTCGTTTACGGGAAGATTTGCAACGTTTGCGGATTACCTCTTGAATATTTGGCGAGTTCGTATAGTTCTTTCCAAAGACCTTACGTTTCCCTTGCAAAAGCTCTAAAGTATCCTCTGCTCGATTCATCAACGCATTGGATGTGATTACGTGCGCAAGGCACTGGCACAACCTCATACCAAGCAGTTCCTCAAGTTCGCCGTCGTGGGTCTTATCTCCTTTGGCATCGACTGGGGCATGCTCATTGCGCTCGTCGAGCTGTTCCACCTCGACTTTTTGATGAGCACGACGGTCTCGTTTACCACGTCCGTCGTGGTTAACTACTGGCTCAGCATGAAGTACGTGTTCGACCATCGCGAGGGCATGAGCCGCAAGCGCGAGTTCACGATCTTCACCATCCTGTCGGTAATCGGTCTGGGCCTCAACGACCTGTACATGTTTGTGGGCGTCACGTTTTTGAGCATCGGCTACCAGGCCATGAAGGCCATCGCAACGTTCCTCGTCACCTGGTACAACTACTTCAGCCGCCGCTTCTTCCTCGAGGGTGCACGGTCGTAGTCGATTCACTATTTGCTTGAATGTATAACCGGTTGGAATTCCCGTTCCAACCGGTTTTTTGTTTGCCGAGAGACCCGGCGACCCAGTCCTCTACGCATGAAAAACGGGCAGCCCGGATGTTTGTCCGAACCGCCCGTCTGGCGCGCTATGTCGAGGCCTCTAGCCTGTAACGTAATACCAGACTACGTTGTCACCGTTTGAGAGAACGTAGTTGCTGCAGGCCGTCATGGGCGTTGTGCCGTTGACGGAGTACATCCAGCCGCTCGTGCCGCCGTGCTGTTTCTCGGCCAAACCACCAATCGCGGAGACATACGTGCCGTACGACGAACCATGTGCGTTGACAGAAAGGCCCAGCGCGCACAGGGCATCGTAGACGGTAGCGCCTTCGTTAAAGGTAAAGGTGCCACCAGAAGACACAGGATTGCCCACAGCGCTCGATGTGACCGAAACCGTCACTGTTATGTAGCTGGACTCCTGCGAGCCGCTCTGGCCGCCCGAGGAGGCGTTTCCACCATTAGAGGATGAGGCTCCATCAGACGACTGGCCACCGCCAGACGCATTGGAAGTATCACCGACTCCCGTATTTTGGGCAGCGGATTTATCGCCAGACTTCTTGCCGTCCTGGTCCTCGGACTTCTTATTATCCGAGTTCTTGTCCGATTCCTTGTTTGAAGACTCGGAATCGTCCTTGGACTTGGACTCATCAGAATGCTTGGACTCATCTTTTGCGTCATTCGATGACTTGGAATCCTTGGAACTGGCCTCGCCCGAAGTCGTAGTCGAGCCAGACACCTTGGTGTCCTTGGTGACGACGCTCTCCCCCGTCACGGTCTGAATGATCCAGTCGATGGACCAGGCACCGCTTGTGGAAGGATGGACGAAACCCAGCGAGACGACGATCAGAATGGTGCACGCGGCAGTCAGAACGCCAAGGAGCGCCTTGCGACGAGGGGCGGACGCCGCCGAAGCGGCGCCCTGTTGCTTTGCATCGTCGAACTGAATGAACGAGGAATCTGGTTGCTTAAGGTCAGCGTCCTTGGATTTATTGGACACAGCCCTCACCTACCGACGTTTGGTGAACACGAACACGCCGACGATGGCGAGACCGATGACGCCGGCGGCGATGCCAACGATGGCGAGCGGATTGGTGCCAGTCTCCTGCTCGGAAGCACCAGAGGACTTCTTAGCAGTGGTCGTGGAAGCAGCACCCGTATCGGACTTGGAATCGGACTTCTTGTCGGACTTGCTGTCCTTCTTGTCAGACTTCTTGTCAGACTTCTTCTCGTCCTTCTTATCGGACTTATCGGAGTCCTTCTTGTTGGACTTGTTGTCCTTGGTCTCGGTCCTGGTCGACACCGTCGTCTTGGTCATCGGCTTATGACCCGGAGCGACAGCGCCGCCAGTCTGCTGGCCCTTCGTGCCGGAGCCGGAACCCGTGCCCGTGCCAGCGCCAGCACCGGAACCGTTGCCAGCGCCACCATTGCCGCCATTGGAGCCAGAACCGCCATTGCCGCCAGGGTTAACAGCATTCTTGGTCCACTTGGCATACAGCGTCAGATCGGCCGTCACCGGCGTACTGAAGTCATACGCCTGCGTGCAAGCCTCATCGGTGAACCAACCGCCGAAAGTGTAGCCATCGCGCGTCGGATCGGCCGGCTTGACCAGCTTACCGTCGGCCGTAGCAACAAACTTAGTGTCGCAAGCAGACCCGCCATTGGAATTAAAGGCAACCGTCCAAGACTCAACAGCCCCCAGCTTGAACAAAGTACCCGAATCATTGATGTAGTACAGGTTGCCAGATGCATCGGCAATGACCGGAGAGTCACAGTACTGGTAATGGCCAGCCGCATCATAAATCTGCGTCGCCTCTGCATCGCCGAGCGTATAGCGATACACGCCACCACCAGCAGAGTAGTTGACGTAATCCTTGCTATCCGCGCTGTTAACGGTGAAGTACACATAGGTCTTGCCGCCCTGAACACTCACCAGCGGAGTAGCAGCAATACCGTTGAGGCCAGCCGGCAGCGCCTTGCCGTCGGCAGCAGCGACCATCGTGGTCTTACCCGTCTTCAGGTTATAGAGAACCAGAGCAGAGCCCGTAGCCGTCTGTCCGCCGACAATTAGATTGTCACCAGACACCGCAGGGGCGCTCAGATTATTCGTAAGCCCCAGATCAACCGTCTTCTGTGCACTCAGCACACCCTTCGCCGAAAGCGAAATCACATGGAGCTTTCCGTCGTGCGTCATCTGATAGAAGGTCGAACCATTGGACGGATCGGCAATGCAATCGGCATTTGCGACAGCGCCGAGCTCCATGGTCGAAACGACATCGCCCGTCGTCTTATCAATGCACTTAAGCGTACCCGCGCTCGTAGGAACGATGGCATACTTATCCGTCAAAGCCGCACCAGTCCAGTAATAGCCCTCGGTAGGGTCGATGTTCTGCCAAGAAACTACGCCCGTGGCAATCTTAATGCGTGCAAAGGAGCCGTTGCCGTAGGTCGCGTTGTAATTCTCGTCATACGAAATATCGACCGAGCCTACATAGACGTACTCGCCGTCCGAAACGACGGTGCAGGAGCTCTGCGTCAAATCCGTCAAACCAGGCGTCAGCCACTTGCAGATCAGCTTGTCTGCAGTAATCGCCTGGACCGCACCGCCGTTGAGCGGAACGATGATAAGGCCATTGGTATAGATCGGACGAGAAGTATAGCTCACCTTGGAGGCAAGCGGCGCAGAGGCAACCTTTTTGCCCGTGGACGAATCGATCTTAATGAGCTCGTTCTCGGTCGCGATATACACAAAGCCGTTAGCGATGACAGGCTCGCTGCAGTTGGCATACTGCTGACCAGACTCGGCCTTCCAATCGAAGGCCCACTTAAGACCGGCGGCCTGCGCAGGCGTCTTGGCATCCGTTACGGTCGAACCGTTGCCACTGTTGCCGTAGCCGGCCCACTCGGCATCCCAATCAGGGGTCGTCGCGCTCGGGTCCACGACAATCTTGTCGGGATCGGGCATGGCCGAATCGTCAGTGGTATAGGCAAGCGTAACCTTATCGCCGCTCTTGAGCGTAATCTGATTGGCGCAGAGTAAGGAGGGCTCTCCGTTGATATACAGGTGCCAATATTTATTGGTCGCAGCATCCCAGGCATACGGCTTGTGATCGAACGGCGAGTTGATGGAATTGAGGAACCAGTACTCACCACTCTGGGAGCCGTTGTACGTAACGCCCTTGGCCTTCAGGACCGTCTCAATAAGGTTCTGGGCAGTAGAGCCTTCGAGCAAAGAAACATTGCTTGCCGAGCCCCAACGAGTATTGTTGCCGTTGACATCGGGACCGATAACATCGACAGACCCAAGAACCTGGCCAGGAAGGGCATCGGCGTCAGCACCATACATAAAGGTGACGGCATCGCCCTCTTGGAGCTCGTAGACACCGGCGCCAACGTCGGCGAACTTGCCATTTACGTAGAAGCGCCAATAGCTATTAGTCGCAGCATCCCAGCCATAGGACTTACCATCGAACGGCGAAGTAATGCCGTTGAGGAACCAGCCCCAAGACGATTCGCCAGCATCGAGAGTAAGGCCGGTCTGCTCAAGGAGATCCTTGGCAGTAGAGCCCGCCTTGAGACTCACCTGACCCGTCGAAGCCCAAACCTGCTGCTTGCCGTCCTTGTCCTTACCGAGGACCTGAACGGAAGCATGGACGGAATCAGAGGGCAACTTGTCGCCCCAGCCACCGTAGAACCACGTGACGGTATCGCCGGTATGGATGGTGACATTGTCCGCCGTATAGTCACTCGACTTGCCGTTGATGAACAGCTGCCAATAGGTCGAATAATCGAGCGGCGTACCCAGCTCAACGCCGTTGTACTTAAGACTCAGAATGAAGGAGCCCGCAACAACGGCGTCAATATCATTCGCCTCGAGCGCGGCCTTCGTAAGGTCAAGTGCGCTCGAACCGGACGTCACCACATACTGCGCGTTATCGACCCAAGTCTGAGTCTTGCCCTGGGCATCGCGACCAATGACGGTCACATTTGCGGCAACCTGGTCCTTAACGACAGGGGACGCGCTACCAGCCGTATAGGCAAACTCAATCTTCTGCCCCTGGGTGAGCTTGACGCTGCTCGCGCCAACCGAGGAAGACGCGCCGTCGACGAACAGCTGCCAGAAGGCATAAGTCGCCGGATCGTAGGCAAGCGTGCGGCCATCGCTCGGGGATGTGATGCTTTTGAGGTAGAAACCGTATGCCGTGTTCGGATCGTAATCCGCCTTGCAGCCCGTCTTCTCCTGTAGCTTAATGAAGGCATCCGCAGCCGTCGCGCCCTCGTCGAGCTTGAGCTGCGTAGGTGCCACCCAGGTCTGAGCCTTGCCGTCGGCATCGGTGCCGATAATCGAGAACGAGACCTCGACTTGCTTCTTGGCGACATCGCCGGTTTCTGTCGGGTTCTCTGTCTGGACGGCAGTCGCGGCGGCAGATCCTGCTTGGCCAGCGGATGCCGTCGAAGACTGCTCGCTCGTGGCAGGGCTCCCCCCCCCGTCGCCGAGCCTTCGTCGCCAGTTGCCGCCTCTGTTGTGGCGGCACTGGCTGCAGGCGCGCTCCCGAAATCCGAAACCTCGGCGCCGCTCTGCTCAGCGGTACCGCCCGCAAGCGCTGCGTCCTCGCCCGGCGTCGCAGCCTGAGCCACAGCCTCGGCAATGCCCTCGGCGCCCTCGGCCCACAGCTGAGCCGGCGTGGTGCTGAAGGCCATCGCGAAGGCCAGGAATGCCACCAGGCCGCGCTTGGCTACGCCGCGTGCAATTGCGCCACGGCGATGTGAGACGCGCTGGCGCTCGTCCTCAAACATATCCATTTGTCTCCTACTGTCTGCACTTGGAGCGTTGCCTTGAGGCTGCCCCACGTCATCGCGCATGTTACGCTCGAGTTCCCCCATCGGGGTCCCCCTTCCCTCCAGAGCCCTATGCACACCGGCGGCATACGCCGCAGCCGCATGCAAGATGGGAGGCGATCCGACTTAACCTTAACGGCTCAGGCGCGTCGTCCGATCTGCGACGCGGACATCCCGAGCCAAGAGGAATTACGGTTACTGGTACAGCCGGGGACTTGCACCCCGATTCTCCCAAACGCGCAGGAAAACCGCACGTTCGTGCGTCTCCGCACCACCATCTAGGCCATCGATTATTACCGTCAAAATGGTATCACGCAAAAGGGCCCCGCACACAGGCGAAGCCCAAGGTAAAAGCTATTGTTTGCGATAGGAAAATGCGGTGACGGTCGCAGCCTCTAGTGTTTGCCGCCGTGGCTGTTGAGCCAGATATTGCGGCCCAGCATAAGCGCCAGCACCAGCGCGCTCACGTAGCCCATAAAGCCAATGACCGGGATACCGAACACAACCGGCTCGATGCGTGCGTAGTACACCACCGACGAACCGATAAACAGGCCGGCGATAACGATAGCCATCGACATGCGGTCGATAATTCCGCCCAGCTGTCGCAGCGCCTTATCGCTGCTCATGATCTGCGTGTTCACCTTAAGCTGGCCGCGCGTAAGCATGCGCGAAGCCAAGCCCAGATACTCAGCCGCCTCGAGCGAGCCTTTTGCCGCGCGATAGCTGCTCGCGGCAAGATCGCGTCCCATATCACGCACGCGCGCATGGGTGCTTTTTTCGTTTTTGATGTGCGTCTGGATGATCTGGATCATGTTGACATTGGGCATATACTCGGTCAGCAAACCCTCGAGCGTCACCATACCGCGGGCGAACATCGTCACCACGCTCGGCAGCTCAACATCGTTTTTGCGCGCCAGGTTTAGCAGCGAGGTCAAAAACTCGCCGATATCCAGATCCTTCAGGTCAAGTCCCGCAAAGTCAGCCACGATAAAGTCCAAGTCGGACAAAAAGGCCGAATGATCGAGCTCAGCCGAGTCGCCACGCGTCACGGCGAAGCGCATGAGCGAATCCTTGAGCTTGGGCACGTCACCCTCGGCCACGGCGAAAATCATGTCCTTAACGATGCCACGGTCGTGGCTCGACATGCGTCCGACCATGCCCAAGTCGATAAAGTAAACGATGCCGTCCTTGAGGATGATGTTTCCCGCATGCGGGTCGGCATGGAAAAAGCCGTCATCGAGCACCTGCGTCGAGTAGTCCTCGACAATCGCGGCACCGATCTTTTCCAAGTCATAGCCCTCGGCCACCAAGCGTTCAGGATCGGCGATCGAAATGCCGTCGACGTAATCCATAACCACCACGTGCTCGGTGCACAGGTCCAGATAGGATTTAGGGCACGTCACGCCATGAACGCTCTTATGGAACTCGTAGAAGTCGTTGAGGTTTTTGGCCTCGGCCAAAAAGTTGGTCTCCTCGCGAAACGAGGTCCACAACTCCTCGACTACGCCGTGCAGGTCAACGAATTGATCGGTGTTGACGAACTTGGAAACGATACGCACCACCGAGCGGATGATATCGATGTCCTGTGCCATAACCTGCTGCGCACCGGGGCGCTGCACCTTGACGGCCACGTCCTCGCCCGTCACCAGACGAGCGCGGTGCACCTGCGCGAGCGATGCGCTACCAAGCGGATTGGGGTCGATCGCATCGAACATCTCCCCCAGGCGCAGGCCGTATTCTTCTTCCAGACAGCTGAGTACGACCTCGTACGGCACCGGCTCCACGTCGGAGCGCAGACGACGCAGCTCGTCGCAAAAGCGCTGCGGTAGAATCTCGGACCGGTTGGCCAAAATCTGCCCCATCTTGACGAACATGGGGCCGAGTTCCTCGAGCAGGCGGCGCAAACGAACCGGCGTGAGGTTATCCCACACGCGGTACTTTTTGACCAGGCGAACAATCTGCCCGATGCGTTCGCGACGACCCGCCGGCGTGAGCTGGTATTCCTCGTCCGGCGCCATCGCGTCGGGCTCCTCGGGGACCATATCGACAGCGCGCGGCTTCTTGCGAGCGCCCGAGACGACGGCATCGACCTCATCGACAACCGCCGCCTCGTCACCCAAGGGATCTAGATTGTTGTAATCGGTGGTGGAATCTGCCATCTGCGCTGCTACTCGGCCTCTTCGGTATCCTTCGCATCGTCGGGCTCAACGGACTCGACGGGCACCGAGGTCACGTTGTCCTCGACCGAATCGACGATGTCGCGCACATGGGCCAGGAAGGCCGTGCGCTCGGGGGCGGTCATAACGCGGACGCGGGCAAGAATGAGCTCGTCGAGCACGCGCTGGGCCGCGGTCTCGCCCTGCATGCCCAAGCGCTCGGTCAGATCGGAGATGGTACCGCCGGCCTGCTCGAACATGTCGGACACGCTGCGGGCGATATCGGGGGTGGCGGTGTCCTTGCGGACCTGCTCGCCCTTGGTGTTAAGGTCGTCGAGGACCTTCTTGCCGCCTTCGACAGCAACGGCGGCAGCGCCAAAGCCCACGTTAATGGCGCCGTTAACAAGCTGATCGAGTTTCATAACCATGGTTGTCTCCAATCACAAACAACTGCATTGGCGTTCTTGTACCCAAGATTGAGCGAAAGCGACAAAGCGTTTTAGCGCTATTCGATCGACGGGAAACCCTTACCTCACATTGTCGTTCATCGCAAAAGAGTTCTTCATGGCGCAGCTCGTGGTGTAGAGCACCTTGCCCAGTAGAGCATCGGTCTCTACGCGAACACGCTCGGCAAACTCCTCGTTGGCGCGTGCAAGCTCGGCAGACACCTCGGCCTCGGGCAGAGCGGCTACGGCAGCGTCGATGTCATGGATCTGCTTGTGGCCCATGCCACCGACCTTCTCCTGATAATCCTCGACCGCGCGACCGCACTCATGGAAGCGGACGTCAGCCAGCGCGCCGATCAGGCGGTTGGCCCAGTAGAAGTTTTCGGACGTCACGCGAGCCTGCGTGTCGGCATAGTACTCGGGCATGGTCTCGACGTTGGCGTACAGCGGAACCAGCGCGTTAAACGAGTTGGAGCCAAAGGCCATCCACTGCACGGCGCGATACGCCGGCTGCGCATAGGGGCGCAGCTGCAACACGGCGAGCTGGCTGTTGCGGTTGATGCCGATGGGGCGATAGGCGCCACGCGTAGCGGGCGTGCCCTTGCTACCGTAGCAATCGTACTCCGTGCCCTGGTAGTGGCTCGAGAGTACGTACTTGATGTCCTCGATGGTCACCTTGCGCTCGGGCACGCGGCTCCAGGGGATATCGTCGCTCTCGGGCGTGTAGTCGGCGTCGGGGCCATCCCACACGTCGCTGGGGTTGAGACAGCGCTGCATGTACCACGCGCGCGGCGTGTTGTAGACGTGGTCGCTGTCGCTGTGCGAGCCAAAGGCCTCGCGCGGGTTAAAGACCGCAGCCGGGCCGTCGCCCTCGACGCCCAGCGTCAGGTCCAGATGCCACTCGGCCATCCAGGCGCGCAAGTCGGCGGAGCACATGTGGTCGGCCTGGGCGCCCTCGGCGTCATCCAGGTCAAAGCTGTCGATACCCAGCTGGTTGGGCATGGTCACATAGGCGTCGTCAGGCACGCGCTTGGCAATCCAGTGGTGGCCGCCGATGGTCTCGAGCCACCAGATCTCGTCCACGTCGCTAAAGGCGATGCCGTTGTTCTCGTAGGTGCCGTAGCGCTCGAGCAGGTCACCCAGAATGCGTACGCCGTCGCGGGCGGACTTGGCGTACGGCAGGACCAGGGTCACCATGTCCTCCTCGCCCAAGCCACCGGACTGTGCCGGAACGTATCCGTCCTCGCCCTCGTTGCCCTTGGCGGGCACATAGTCCACGAGCGGATCGGCACCGCGGACGCGCTCGTTGGTGGTGAGCGTCTCGGTTGCGGACATGCCAACATTGAGCTCGTTGAATCCGGCCTCGGCCCAAATACCGTGACCGGGAACGACGTCGGGGACGCTCGTGTAGCGCATGGGATTGTCGGGCAACTCAACGGTCAGGTGGCTCAGGACGCTCGTGTAGACACGCGGCTGCTCGTCGGGATGCACCACGCGCATGCGCTTGGGCTCAAACACCCCGTTGGACGAGTCCTCGTTACGCGCGACCAGGGTCGACCCGTCGTAGCTCGCATTCTTACCAACCAAAATCGTTGTGCACGGCATGCGCATCCTCCTTGAGCGAAGAAATCAAACGGCAACAGTGTATCGCTTCGACGCAAAAAGGGCGAAACCGCCGCCCCGGCAGCCCCTGTGGTCAAAAAATGCCAAATATGAGTACTGTCACCAATTTAGTAGCAGCAAATTTCCTTGTAATGAGTGCCAGAAATCCCCAATTGTCCAAAAGCGAGACAGCGTTATTCCCCATAGGTTCAATAAAATGGGTTTCCTAACGAGAATGAATATCGTTAGGAAACCCAAAAGACGTAAAACATATGTGACTATCATGGCAACAGTACTCATATTTGGCGCTTTTTGACCACGTGGTATATGGCTAACCCCTCAAACAGCCCAAAACGCCTATTTCGATGCGCGCTCCGCGGTCGCGCGCGCAGACGTGGTGTAAGAGTGTCCTGAGGTCCGTCGCTGCAAGTCCCGATGTTACTCCTTCTTGAGACCGCGCCTCTCGACTATCTCGTCCACTATCTCCCTGGCGCGCCGCCCGAGCGCGCGGCGCCTCC
>DBGEDL010000022.1:0-1728 GCA_048375035.1 Collinsella sp. | reverse complement strand
GGAGGCGCCGCGCGCTCGGGCGGCGCGCCAGGGAGATAGTGGACGAGATAGTCGAGAGGCGCGGTCTCAAGAAGGAGTAACATCGGGACTTGCAGCGACGGACCTCAGGACACTCTTACACCACGTCTGCGCGCGCGACCGGTTGATTTGACAGACGGTGGCGAATGCCCACCGCCCGTATTCGTATGAAACAAGGAGTCTCCATGCTCGCCTCTTTTTTCTCAAAGCCTCAGTCATCGCTGTCCGTGCAGGCCAAGCGCCTGGTGGCGATGCGCTTTCTCATCTACACCGGTTTTCAGACCAGTTATTTTATCGGCGTCATCGGAACGCTCACCTATGCAGACGATGCCTCGGTCGTGGCGACATCGCTGGCCGTCCTCTTTATGAACGTCTTCGTAATCTTGGGATCCTTTGCGGGCGGCGCGGCGCTCGACGCCTGGGGCCCGCGCCGTCATTTCTTGCTGAGCATCGTGGGCACGCTGGCAACCGGCGCGGCGATCCTCGTTTTTGGCAGCGCGACCGGCATCGTCCTGCTCGGTGCGGTGCTCCTGGGCTTTGTGATGGGGTTCGCCCAGCCCATCGCCACATCCTATCCGGCCTACCTCACCGACGATCCTGTCGAGCTTAAAGACATCAACTCCGCCATCGCCATGTTTTCAAACGTGAGTATCATCGTTGGCCCCACGCTGGGCGGCTTTGTCGCGGCGACTGCGTCGTCGCGCGCGGTGTTCGTGCTCATGATGCTCTTTACAGTGCTGGCGCTCGTCGCTGGTTGGGGCTTTAGGCCGCAGACCAGCCATGTCGCCGGGCATGCGGATGCCGATTCGGCAGAGGAAGGGGAACGTGCGGGACAAAGCTCCAACCCCAGCACGTCCGCCCGTGTCACCTTCGCGGCTAGCATCAAGACGGTCTTTACCAACAGCGTCCTCGCGCTACTTTTCTGCATCATTTTTCTTTCGAACTTTGGCTATGGAGCCTTCGATCCGCTCGAGTCGTTTTTCTATCGCGATGTCCTGCATGTCGGCGTTGAGTGGATGGGCTGGCTCTCGTCGGCCTCGGGCGTGGGCGCGGTGCTGGGTGCCGTGCTCGCGCTCCGCTTGCCGCCGCACCTGGTCAACCTTAAAACACTGCTCGTGGCGCTCATGTCCGTGGGCCTGGGAAGTCTGCTCTATGTGGGGACACCGTACGTGGGCGTGGCCCTCATCGGCCAGATCGCCCTGGGCATAGCTTGGGGTGTCGTCAACCCGCTCCACAACACCATTGTGCAAACGACGGCTCCGCTCGAGCAGCTCGGTCGCGTGAACTCGGTCATGGGCTTTGGCAATATGTTTGCCGGCGTGGCGCCGCTGGCGATTGCCCCGTGGCTGGCGGCGACATTTGGCGTGCAGCAGACGCTCGTAGGAGCGGGCATAGTCGTAACGGCGGTCCCCGCGGCGCTGCTGCTGTTTGGACGCGGACACTTGGATCGTGCTGCAGAACGGTAAGAAACCGTCACAACATTCGATGAAAATCGCGATTTTGCCGAAAAACGTCGAATGTTGTGATGGATTGTGCTGAGGCCCGAGCACCACAAGCCGCCACAAAAGGGGGTTGATTTCCGATCTCAGCCGAACACATTAGGCGGACAGGCCGTTCCCGCAGCTAGCCGAACGCCCCCGAGGCCCCATCCGGGCCCCGGGGGCGCCGTTTTCCCAGTTGAAGGAACGGTGGAGATGTGTTTCGATGGGT
>DBGEDL010000021.1:0-16100 GCA_048375035.1 Collinsella sp. | reverse complement strand
TGTAAAGCCGTTTGGCCCCACCCGCATAGCGGGTGGTTTCTGATGCGGCGCGCTGCGCGCCCCGCACAGGCTAAAGCCTCTAAAGAGAAGAGGCGGGGCATGCCCCGCCTCTTACACCACATCTCTGCGCGCTACCCGCTCATTCAACAAGCGTCCAAAAATCCACGCTCGTGTGTCCGAAAATCCACGCTTAACCAATGCGCGTCCAGATTTCCACACTCGTCCGTCCGGATTTCCACGCTCGTGCGGCTCAACGCTCTGCAACCGCCTCAGCACACACGCGCGGTACGCCGGCAACTTTGAGCTTGCGATCGAGCTTTATCGGGTCCCTCAGATCATCCCAGCACAAGCGCACGATCTTGCAGTTATCAAGCAGCGAAAGCCTCGACTCGCGCTGACGCTCATCAAATTGCGCCTTCGCAAGCTTACCCTCCTCCGCCGCTTTCTCGCTTTTAACGAATCCGTCGAACTCCCCGATAATCAGTCGGTCGCCCACACGCCACAAGTAGTCAACGCGATATGGCCGTCCCGGCTCAACTGGGTCGAACAGCTCAACTTGCAGCTCCGGCGTCTGCCAGCCGCGCTCGATCATCAGCGCGCGTGCCTTGGACTCGCCGCCGCTTTCCGACAGGCCATCGGCACACCGCGCAACCCTGCGCGCCGTCACAACACCGCGACGATTCAGGCCAAGCTTGTCGACAGTCTCAACGAGATGCTCCATCGACAACAGCTGCTCATGAAGCGCTGAGTCCGCAATGATCAGTCCCTCGACAAACGACGCATCGACCAGGCAATCCGCAATCGTCTGATCGATATCGGTCACGGCAATATCCATCTGGATTGCCCGCGTTTGACGAGCATAACGATGTCGAATCACCTGAGAGCCCGGCGTCGTCGATTGCGCCGGCGCCGCGGCGATATGGATGTGCGTCAAATTGGCATGCGAAACCGAAAGGCCATAGATAACAGCCGCCGTATAGGAGCAAAACGTCCAGTCGGGATGCTTTTGCGCAAGGGCCCGTACCCGATGCAGATAACGTTGCCGAAACTTGAGCTCGGACCAATAATCCGGACGCGCATACAGCCCCGGCATGACCGCCTCTAGACTTCCCGCCGCCACACGCCGCTCAATCTGCTTTGCCTCCGCCGCCGTGCGTGCGTACACGCAGCTCATCTGCTGTTCGCACGCTTTAATGTGGCTTGTAAGTCTTTGATTCGCCGTCATGTTTCCCATGTCGCCTCCCAACTCTTGGAACGGCGCAAACGTACCAGACGGTTTCATGCGAAGTCTGACCAAATGCTGTCCGGGCGCTGACCAAATACTTGACGGTTTTGGACGTTTTAGGCTGATGGCTTATATCTGCAGGTAGGGTAGTTGTCGAGAGGTCCCTGTCTCCACAATTTGGCGCCTCTAAAGCCGTCGATTTCTTTTAAAGAAAATATGCTGTGGCTCAAAACTACCTTGTTTGCAACGTGGCCCGTATGCACTCGACGTGTAATGAGGCCGCCGGCATGACAGCTACAGAAAAATCGAGCGTGGAAAATCTCCCGTTTTTGGCCCCTTCCTCGGCCAAAAGTGGGAGATTATCCACGCTCGATTTGTAAACGTCCGAAAATCCACGCTCGTGTGTCCGAAAATCCACGTTCGTCACGCCGCGAGCACAGCAACGGCCGCAGCAGCAACCACAGCTACAGCCTAGTGCTCCTCGCCGGCGCGGGCCAGGTCGTAGGGCGTGGTCTGGTAGACGTAGTAGTTGAGCCAGTTGGTGTAGAACAGCTGAGCCTGGCTGCGCCAGACGTTGCGCGGCTCGGCAGTGGGGTCGTCGCCCGGGAAGTAATGCGCCGGCACCTGAGGGTTGAGGCCGCGCTTCACATCGCGCTCGTACTCCAGGCGCAGCGTATCGGTGTCGTACTCGGGATGGCCAAAGACAAAGAAGCGACGGCTGTCGGTCGACTTGACGATGTACAGGCCCACCTCGTCGGACACGGCCACGACCTCAAGCTGCGGCTCGGCCTCCACGTCCTCGCGGCGCACGTCGGTGTTGCGCGAATGTACGGCATAGAAGCGGTCGTCAAAGCCGCGGACCAGCGGGCTTTTCGGCTTCACTAGATAATGCTCGAACACGCCGCTCGCCTTTGCCGGCAGATCGTACTTCTGGATACCGTAATGATGGTACAGGCCGGCCTGCGCGCCCCAACAAATGTGCAGCGTAGAGTGCACGTGCGTGGTGGACCAATCCATGATCTGGCAGAGCTCGGGCCAGTAGTCGACCTCCTCGAACGGCATCTGTTCCACCGGCGCGCCCGTGATGATCAGGCCGTCGTAGTGGATGTCGCAGATGTCGTCGAACGTGCGGTAAAACGTCTCCAGATGGCCGGCGCTCACGTGCGTGGCCTCGTGCGTTTTGGTGCGCAGCAGGTCCACCTCCACCTGCAGCGGCGTGTTGGAGAGCTTGCGCATGATCTGCGTCTCGGTGGCAATCTTGGTGGGCATGAGGTTGAGGATGAGCACGCGCAGCGGACGGATGTCCTGGTGCAGTGCGCGGTACTCGGTCATGACAAAGATGTTCTCGCTCTCGAGCTGCGCGGCGGCAGGGAGGGCATCGGGGATACGAATGGGCATGGATGCTCCTTACGAGTCAGTTGCAGTTATGGTACAACGACCGGCCCCATCCGCGCGAGCGTATCGCCCCGAGACACCGCCAGTGGTTCAAAACAGCCAAAAGTAGAGATTAAGGCATGTCCCAAAAATCTACGGCGCTTTAGTCTAGCAAAGTGACAGCAGGACGCTACAATGGTTCGACGCGAAAAACTCGGCCGAAAGGATACATATATGTACCAGACGCGTAAGATCGGTGTGGTCGGCCAGGGCCACGTAGGAGCACATGTCGCCAACAGCCTGCTCATGCAGGGCATTGCCGATGAGCTGTACCTGTGCGATATCAACGAGGCCAAGGTGACGTCCGAGGTCCAGGACCTGCGCGACTCCCTTTCGTTTGTCCCGTACAACACCAAGATCGTCAACTGCTATGACCACTACGAGGAGCTAGCCTGCTGCAACGTCATCGTCAACGCCGCCGGCAAGGTCGCACTGGCCGCCGGCAACCGCGACGGCGAGCTGTTCTTTACCACCGACGCCGCCCGCACCTTTGCCAAGCGCATCGTCGACGCCGGCTTTGACGGCATCTTCGTGAGCATCTCCAACCCCTGCGACGTCGTGTGCACCGAGCTGTGGCACCTGACCGGCTACGATCCCAAGAAGATCATCGGCTCGGGCTGCGGCCTGGACTCCGCCCGCCTGCGCACCGAGATCTCCAAGAAGGTCGGCGTGAGCCCCAAGTCCATCGACGCCTACATGATCGGCGAGCACGGCTTTAGCCAGCTGGCCGCCTTTAAGGCCGCAACCATCGCCGGCAAGAGCCTTAACGAGCTTCAGGCCGAGAACCCTGACAAGTACGCCTTTGACCACATGGAGGTCGAGGAACTCGCACGCAAGGGCGGCTACGTAACCTACCAGGGCAAGCAGTGCACCGAGTACGCCGTTGCCAACTCCGCCGCGCGCGTCTGCGCCGCTGTGCTGCACAACGAGCATGCCGTGCTTTCGGCCTCCACGCTTATGACCGGCCAGTATGGCGAGGAGGGCATCTTTACCTCCCTGCCGTGCGTGATCGGTGCCGAGGGCGTCGAGGAAGTCTACACGCTCGACCTTTCCGAGTATGAGCTCGAGGGCTTCCACAAGAGCTGCCAGCACATTCGCGACAACATCGCCCAGCTCGACTGGTGGGACGCCGAGGCCTACGACGCAAAGTAGGCCGTCAATCGCCGCAATCTCGCGAATCTAAGCGCAATACCAAGCGGGCCGCGCCGGAATACTACCGGCGCGGCCCGCTTTTTTGACTCACGCAGTGCCCTTGCGAATCGAAGGTGAATACTTTTCCCGTTACCTAGTACTGCTCGACGCCCATGTAGCGGCGGAACTCGGGGCTGTGGTCGAAGACCTTGCCGCGGGCGGCGCGCAGCTCGCAGCTCATGTTGTAGAAGAAGATCGGCTCCAAGTACGAACGCACACTGGCGGGCACGTCGCCCACGCCGTACTCAAGCGCGTCGAGCACCATAATCGTATCGGTGTGCGTGTTGAGGAATGCAAGTGCGCGCTCCTCCATGGGGCGACACTCGCCCGATCCGAGCTGCACAAAGTAGAACACGCCGGGCTCGGTGGCCTCGAACGGGCCGTGGAAGTACTCGCCGGAGTGGATGTAGCAGCAGTGCTGCCACTGCATCTCCATGAGCGAGCAGATGGCCATGGCGTAGGTCTGGCTAAAGTTGGGGCCAGAGCCCAGGATATAGAAGAACTTGTGCTGCTGGCAGAGCTCGGCAAAGCGGGCGCCCAGCTCGGCGTTGACCTTCTCGCGGGCGGCGGGCAGCAGCGCATCCATCTTCTTGAGGCCCTCGTACATGTCGGCAAGCGCCTCGTAACCCTCCTGCTGGTCGAGCAACTCGGCGGCGATCAGAGCGCCAATGCCCTGCGGCACCTCAGCCTGCGACACGCCCTCACCCCACGGATAGACCCAGGTAGTCCACTTGCCGTTGTCGATCTTTGAGCCCTCGCAGTCGGTAAGGGCAATGACCTCGGCACCGGCGGCCAGCGCCATCTCGCAGCCGTCGACGACCTCCTGCGTGTTGCCGCTGTGGCTGCAGGCGATGACGAGCGACTTCTCGCCAAGACTCTTGGGAGCCATCAGGCAAAACTCGCGTGCCGTGTAGACTGTCGAGGTAAACGTGGTGGCCTCGCGCTTGAGCAGTTCGTTAGCCGGCATCAGGTCGATCATCGAACCGCCGCAGGCGATCCAAAAGACGTTCTCGATCTTGCCCTTGCGCTCGATGACTTCCTGAACCAGATCATATGCGTTCATCCTGATGTTCCTCCTTGTGGGGTGGCTTTGAGCGACGGCAGCTCGTACCTGCTGTCATTCTATGTTGTCCTATTTATAACACGCGTAACAACGCCCGTGAAGTCATCTCGGCAAATTTGTTCTATGTTGTTCTATCTGTGGACGTTAGATGTCGAAGACGTAGCGCGAGCCCACAATCTTTTGGCGACCGAGCAACAGAGGGTGCCCACCGGCGTCGGTAAAGTAGGCCTCCATATAGAAGAGCGGCTCGCCGACCGGCACCTCCAGCAGTGGGGCCGCTTGAGCATCGGCAAGCGCAATCTCCACGGTACAGGGGTCGGACTTGAGCGGCGCACGGCCCGAATGCTCGGCAACGAGCGCAAAGATTGAGTTATCGGTGAGGTCCTTGTCGGCAAGCGTCTGCAGGTAGGGATGGTCGGCGAGCACAAAGGCGTTGTTCTCAAGCATGACAGGGATGCCGTCGGCTGTGCGCACGCGTTCGACCACGATAAGCTCGCAGCCGGGCTCCACGCCAAAGAACGCCGCATCCTCGTGCGTCGCCGCGACCACCGTGCGCGACACCAGACGCGCACCCGGCACCATGTCGTTGGCAGCACAACCCTCAGTAAAGCTCTGGACGTCACCCTTCTGGCGAATCTTGCGCTTGAGCTTGGGAGCGCACACAAAGGTGCCCCTCCCCTGCTGGCGGTTGAGATACCCCGCACGCGACAGCTCCTCGATGGCGCGACGCACGGTGACGCGCCCCACGCCGTAGGACTTCGCGAGCTCCATCTCGGAAGGAATGCGCGAGCCGGCAGCGTACACGCCGCGCGCGATCTCGCCCTTTAGGTCGTCCATGACCTGCTGGTACAGTGGCACAGCGGACACCTCGGCGCGCTCGGAACGTTCGGTCTTGCTATCGGCTACCATCGTTACGCTCCATCCCGCGCACGCTCGGACTCAAACTCTTCAATCGCCGCCATAAACTGCTCGCCAAAGGCGTCGGCCTTTTTCTCGCCAATGCCGTTGACCTGAATGAGCTCGTCGCGCGTCTGCGGGCGCAGGCGGCACAGGCCGCGCAGGGCCTTGTCGGAAAAGACCATGTACGGCGCCATCTCCAGCTCGGTCGAAATCTCCTTGCGCAGGGCACGCAGGCGCTCGAACAGCTCGGCATCGTCGCCAACGCGCGGGCGCTGATCCAGCTCGGCCTCCTCGCGCAGCAGATCCACCGCACGGCGGGCGCGGGCCGAGGCCTTGCGCTTGGACGCGCGACGCTTAACGGTAAAGGCAAACGCCTCGTCCTCGACCTCGCCGGCACGCGGGCCCAGCCCCACGACCGGGTACTGCCCCTGCGAGGTAGCCAGATAACCGCGGCCGCACAGCTGGCCGATGATGTCCTTGATGCGCCCGACCGATTCGCTCGACAGCTCACCGTAGCCGCGGTCCTCGTCCAAATGCATCTGGCGAATGCGCTCGGTGTTGCCGCCGTGGAGCACATCGGCGATCAGCGACTTGCCAAAGCGCATGGGACGCGTGGCCACATAGCGCACGGCAGCGCGGGCCATATCGGTGACGTCCTCGACCTCGAACTGCGTGAGGCAATTGCTGCAGTTGCCGCAGCCCTCGACGTCGTCCATGGCGGTGCCGCCCGCGCCAGCCGAAGCAGCATGCTCGGCCGCGGCCTCGTCGCCAAAGTAGCGCAGCATGTATTCGCGCAGGCAGCCGGTGGTATTGCAGTAGCCCTCCATCTGGCTGAGCAGACGATATCGATTCTGGAGCGCCCACGCGCGCTGCTCGTCGTCGAGCGTCTCATCGGCAGCATCGCCGCGATCGATCAGAAAACGGCGCATGCGAAAATCGTTGCCGTTCCACAGCAGGTGGCAGCTGGCCGGGTCGCCATCGCGGCCGGCGCGGCCCGCCTCCTGGTAGTAGGCCTCGATGCTCTCGGGCACGTTGTTGTGGATCACGTAGCGCACGTTGGGCTTGTCGATGCCCATGCCAAAGGCGTTGGTGGCAACCATCACCTGGATATCGTCGTCGATAAAGGCGCGCTGGCTTTGGCGGCGGGCGTCGTTGCCCATGCCGGCATGGTAGCGGCCCACGCGAATGCCGCTGGGACCCAGTGCCTCGGCAAGCTCACCTGCCAGCGCATCGACCGTCTTACGGGTCGAGCAATACACGATGCCGCTCTCGCCCGAATGCGCGATCACGTAGTCGCGCACCCAGGCGGTCTTGGCCTTGTCGCCCATCTCCTCGCAACCAAAGTAGAGGTTCTTGCGATCGAAGCCCGTCACTACCGTCGCGGGATTTTGCAGGCCGAGCATCTGCTGAATGTCCGCGCGCACACGCTCGGTCGCCGTAGCGGTAAAGGCCGCCACGATGGGGCGCTGCGGCAGGGAATCGATGAACTCGCGAATCTGCAGGTAGGCGGGGCGGAAATCCTGGCCCCATTGGCTCACGCAGTGCGCCTCGTCAATGGCCACGAGCGGCACGCCAATGCCGCCGTCCGCCGCGGCCTCCTGCGCAAAGGCTAAAAAGCGCGGCTCGAGCAGGCGCTCGGGCGCCACGTACATAAGCTGGTAGCGACCCTCGCGCGCCCGCTTGAGCACAGTGTTTTGCTGGGCCGGAGTAAGGCTGGAGTTGAGATAGCTGGGTCGCGCACCCGCCGCGAGCAACGCACGGGTCTGGTCCTCCATCAGCGACAGCAGCGGGCTCACCACAAAGGTGATGCCGGGCAGCATGAGCGCGGGCACCTGGTAGCAAATGGACTTGCCGGCGCCCGTGGGCATAACGCCCAGCGCATCGCGACCGGCAAGGATCGCATCGACCATGCGGTCCTGTCCCGGGCGAAACGAGGTGTAGCCAAAATAGGCGCCGAGCGTGTCGAGCGCCATCTGCTGCATGCTATCGGTCATGGTTTCCTAACGTCCAAGTCATCTGCCGCCGATTATACGCCGCCACAGGGACAGCAGCACACGACCGCAGCCCAGACTAGTCGATGGACGTTCTTAAACGACTAGTCATACAAGAACGCCCAACGACTAGTCATTTAAGAACGTCCAACGACTACTTTGGACCGCGGCAACGCCGATGTTCTGGCAACGACAGCGAAAGCCCGTCAGAGCGAGCAAGGTGCCTTGAAACGAGGCGGCATTGACCTTCTGGTCATGCCGCCGAAGTTGAAAGGCAGATTGCCGCCCTGGCGGGCTTGCAGCGTCGACCAATCCGTCGTTCGGCAGAACGGCGGAACCAAAGGCGCAGTGTCGAGCCGTTACGCGGTTTGGTAAAACCGCGTAACTTATATGACCATGACGTAGCGGCTGCCCACGTAGTACTGTTTGCCGAGCAAGACCGGCTCGCCATTGGGACCGATAAAGCCGGCGCGCAGGTTGAGCAGCGGATCGTGCGGAGCGATGCCCAGCTCGGCCGCCTGCTCAGCGCTGGCGCGAACGGCCTCGACCGTACGGTAGCCAGCCGAGACAATCGGGGTTCCGCCAACACGCCCGACCTCGGCAAAAATCGACTTGTCCTCAAGGTCGGCTGTCAACAGTTCGCGGTAGGCGTCAAACGGCACAAAGACGTTCTCCTCAAAGATGGGCTCGCCGTCGGCCGTGCGCACGCGCTTGATATGCAGCAGTAGCGCGCCCTTCTGCAGGCCAAAGAACTCCATCTCGTTTTGGCGCGCCGGAACAATCTGGCGATCGACCACATGTGCACCGGCCTTCATGCCATTGTCGGCACACAGCGCGGTAAACGTCTGCAGCGTCGAGGCGTGGAACTGACGGTTGATGTGCGGCGTGGAAACAAAGGTGCCACGGCCCTGCTGCTTAACCAGGCAGCCATCGGAGCACAGCTCCTCGACGGCGCGGCGCACCGTAATGCGGCTCACCTCGTACTGCTCGGCTAGCTCGAGCTCGGACGGAATACGCTCCTTGGGTGCATAAACACCTTTCTCGATCGCATCCTTGATTTCGTCATAAATCTGCTGGTAAAGCGGTGCATTTTTGGGCGCAGGCATATCTGATCACTCTTATCAAAATATCGAAATTACTAATACGTATATAACGTCTAGCTCTATGTTACATCATAACGATAAAACGATACACCCTGCCTACCAAAAAGCGACAGGTCTATTTTGGTAGGTTTTATCTGGTCAAACGAGAGCCCCTCGAAAGCAACGGGGCTTTCGAGGGGCTCATTCGAATGGGCTGCGCTTGACCGGCAAAAAGCCAAAACCCTACTTGCCGTCATCCTGCTGCAGGCTGTCCTGCTCGCTGAGGCGCGCCTGCCTGCTGGCCATGCGCGCGGGCTTGTCGGGATCGGGTACGGCCGTGGGCATGGGCTCGTCGACATGGCAGCCCCACCAGCCGCCCACAAAGTTGAGCGTGTGAAACACATTGATCACGGCGCCGGGATCAATGTCGCACACCAGCTTGATAATGTCCTGGCTCTCGTAGGTCGAGACAACGGCGTGCAGCAGGTACATCTTCTCGCGGCTATATCCGCCGATGACCTCGGCGCAGCTAATACCATGCTGAAAATGGTCAACATAGGCGGTCATGACCTCGTCTGCCTTGCGCGTCGTGATCTGCAGCGTCACGCGGTCGTAGCGGCGATAGAAACTGTCGATGGTCTTGGTCGAAATAAACTGGAACACGATGGAGTACGCCGCATTGTCCCAGCCAAATATAAAGCCAAAGATCGCCAGGATAAAGCAGTTGAAACCAAAGATGACGCCCCAAATGGTCTTGCCCGTGTGGTTGGAGACCCACAGCGCGATAAAGTCGGTGCCACCGGTAGATGCGCCGGACTTAAGCGCGATGGCAGCGCCCAGACCCGAGACCACGCCGCCAAAAATGATGAGCATGATCTTGTCACCCAAAAACGGCGCGAAGTGAAAGACGTTGAGGAACAGCGACGAGAGCACGACCTGCATCATCGAGAAGATGACGAAGCGCTTGCTAATGCCGCTCCAGCATAGGAGCGCCACGGGAATGTTGAGCGCAAGCATGCCGAGCGAGATGTCGATGTGAACGCCGCCCAGCGAGGTAACGCGATCGAGCAGGACCGCGACGCCGGTGAGACCGCTCGGAAGCAGGTCGGCGGGCTGAATGAACGCCTGGATCAGGAATGTTTGGAGGACGGCAGAAATTGTGACCGCCACGGCAGTAATGGCGCGGCGGACGATGGTAAGGCGGCCGAGCACGAGCACGCGGTCCGTGAGCTGATCGATGGCGTTCGCCACGGAGGCTCCTTTCGAAGGCAGATGTAGTTGTGGGGCATGCCCGCGATTGTAGCATGGACCACCACAAAGGTGCCTGTGAACTGCGCCCCGAAACTTGGACTGAATAAATAGCGACTACGCCGCAAGGGCCTGGTTCCGGAACTCCTCCGGGGCTCTGATGGGAACCACTACCGTGCCCCGGCACCTTACACCTATCTTGCCTACCATGCAGACGGAACCATCGACGTACACACCAGTTCCGGGGGCAATGCTTACCGGCATTATATGCTGACGGATTCTGACGGGATCAGCCACCAGGTTTACTGTGTGGAGAGCGGGATTCCTTACCATACTTCGGAAAATACCTATGTTTCGGAAAGCGGGACCAACAGCCAATATCTGAACCTGCTTCCTGCCGAGGCAAGGAGGGGGATCACCCTGACTGCAATCTATGGCTGGAAACCCGGTGCGGCGCTCCCTGTTTCCGGGATCAACGAGGACGACTATAAGATGGCGACCCAGATCATCCTCTGGGAATACCAGCAGCAGCTTAGAAGCGATCCGTACAGCCGCCACGGAAACGGCCACGCAGATGGTGACCAGTATTTTAGCGTGATCGCCGGACGACCGGCAGAAAAAGCCTATGACTGGATTCTGGCACAGGTTGCTTCCCATTCCACAGTCCCTTCCTTTACTTCTTCTAAGAAAAGCGAAGCACCGGAACTGGAACTGAAATGGGATGTTGAAAAAAAGGTCTATACCCTGACGGTCACAGATACCAACAACTTGAAGATCGACCTGGAGGCTTTGAAAGGCAGCGGCGTTTCTGTGACAAGAAACGGAAATGAATACACCTTTACCAGCAGACAGATGATGATGGACCCGGTGCTGTTTGAATTCCGAAAGAATATCCCGGTGGCAAACGACATGCTGATTTGGGGCAGACCCGGCTACCAGACCATGATGACCGGCGCCAGCGATCCGGTTTCCTTCTTTGTAAAGATCAAAACGGAAACTTACGGTACTGCAAAACTTGTCAAGACCAGTGAGGACGGCATTGTTTCCGGTATCACCTTCCATATCTCCGGTACGGACATTTTGGGAAATGAAGTCAATGAGGAAGTTACGACCGGAGAAAACGGCCAGATTGAAAAGAAGCTCCTGCCGGGAACCTATCTGGTAAAAGAACTTCCGGTGGACCGCTATGTGACCCCTTCCGCACAGTACGTGACCATTGAAAGCGGGCAGACTTCTTCGGTACATTTCAGCAATATCCTGAAGAAGTTCCGCGTCCATGTGGTAAAGAGCGACGCTGATACCGGAAATGCCCAGGGGGACGCCACGCTTGCAGGGGCGACCTATGGGATCTTCCGTGATGGCGAACTGATCGACACTTATACTACCGGGCCGGATGGCAGCTTTATGACTCGCTATTATGTGTGCGGGGATAACTGGACGATCCGGGAGATCGAACCGAGCACCGGGTATCTTCTGAATGAAACCGTTTATGAAGTGGGTGCATCCCCTTCCCTGTATGAAGTGGAACTCAATACCACAGAAAATCAGGTGACGGAAACGGTTATTTACGGAAATATCCAGCTTGTCAAGCACACCGATGACCTGGACCCGGATGTGCCTGAGGGCGAAAATACCGACGATCCCAATGCCGGTATCATCGAACGCCCGGAAGCAGGCGCAGTCTTTGAAATTTACTTAAAGGCAGCCGGAAGCTATGACGCGGCAAAGGAAAGTGAACGCGACCTTCTTACCACGGATGCGGATGGTTTTGCTTCCAGTAAACCGCTTCCGTATGGGCATTATACGGTCCATCAAATCGCAGGCGAGGAAGGCAAAGCCTTTGTCCCGGACTTTACGGTATTCATTTCCTCTGACGGAAAGACTTACAGCTATATCCTGAACAACCGCACCATCACAGCCCGTCTGAAAGTTGAAAAATGTGACGCAGAGACCGGAAAGATTATCCCTGTGACCGGAACCGGTTTTCAGATCAAGGATCTTTCCACCGGGGAATTTATCACCCAGACCGTCTACTATCCGAACCCGGAAACACTGAATACCTTCTATGTTTCTGACGAGGGCTGGCTGATGCTGCCGGAGCCTTTGGCCGCCGGGGATTATGAACTTTATGAGGTGGCTGCCCCTTATGGCTATGTGCTTTCCGATCAGCCGGTACCGTTTACCATTGACGGCAGCGAGGCGGTTGTGACGGTCACTCAGTACAATATGCCGCAGAAAGGCCAGCTTACCATCACAAAGACCGGAGAAGTATTTGCTTCTGTCCAGGAAAACGACGGACTGTACCAACCGGTATATGAGGTTGCCGGACTTCCTGGAGCGGTCTATGATGTGATCGCAGATGAAGATATTTATACCGGTGACGGTACCTTGCGGGCAGAAAAAGATACGGTTGTGGAAACACTTACGACCGGCGAGGACGGCACAGCGAAAAGCGGGTCTCTCTATCTTGGCCGTTATCGTCTGGAGGAACGTCAGGCGCCTTCCGGCTGTGTGTTGAATCCTCAACCGGAATATGTGGAACTGACCTATGCGGGTGAGACCATAGAGGTTACACAGACAGCGGCCGGTCTTTATGACGAACGCCAGAAAGTGGATGTCACACTTTTCAAGGCAATGGAGACCGATGACCTGTTCGGTCTTGGCATGAACGAGGAATATAAGGATATTTCCTTTGGACTTTATGCTTCCGCAGACCTGACGGCGGCAGATGGCAGCGTAATCCCGGCAGGTGGACTTCTGGAAGTGGTCTCTGTTTCGTCTGAGGAATCCGGCGGTTACAGCGCTTCCTTCGCTTCCGACCTGCCTTTTGGCAGCTATTATGTCAAGGAACGCACAACCAACGGCGCCTATATCCTTTCGGATCAGGAATATCCGGTTGTCTTTGAGTATGCTGGTCAGGAAACCGCCCTGGTACAGATCCTTGTCAATGAAGGCGAGGCTGTTTCCAATGAACTTCTCCGTGGGCGTGTAGACGGTGTAAAAGTCGGGGAAAACCCGGAAGGCGGCGAGGATGTCACGCTTGCCGGTGCGCTCATGGGTCTGTTTAGACCTGATACCGAAGAATTTACTGAAGAAAATGCGCTGCTTACTGCTATTACCGGAAAAGACGGCAGTTTTTCCTTTGAGAACATTCCTTACGGACACTGGATCGTCAAGGAGATCTCTGCCCCTGACCTTTATACGGTAAGCCCGCAGCAGCACCATGTATATATCGGTGCAGACGGACAGCATATCGAGATCCGTGTGGAAAACACCCTGATCCGCGGCAGTGTGCAGGTAACTAAAACCGAAGCTGTGGAGGAACCGTCCCCTGTGGAAAAGGAGGATAAGAAAGACAAGAATTCTTTCCTGCGCTTCCTGCCCGGTGCAGTGTTCGACCTGTATGCGGATTCCAACGCCAACCAGGAATATGATCCTGACGATCAAAAGATCGGTACGCTGAAAGAAACCGATGCAGGCTATCATACGGCGGAAAACCTTCTGGCTGGCGGCTACTTTATCAAAGAAAGCAAAGCGCCGGAGGGCTATCAGCCTGACTCAAACGCTTACTATTTTTCCATCACAGAAGATGGACAGGTCGCAGTTGTGGAAAATGGAGAAGCCGGGCACGGATTTACCAATGAGGCTTACCGCGGCAACTTAAAGATCACAAAGGATTCCAGCGACGGGCGCAAAGATGGTTTTGCCATCGAGGTTAAGAGTGCGGACGGCTCCTACTGCGAGACATTCACCACTCCAAAATCCGGCGTGATTGAAGTTAAGGGCCTTCGTGTCGGTATTTATACCGTAACAGAAGTTGCAAACCGGGCAAGCAAGGATTACATCATTCCTGATGCCGCTACGGTGGAGATCAAGGCAGATCAGACATCTACAGTCCAGTTCTTTAATGAAAAACCGGAAAAGCCGGATAACCCAAAGAACCCGGAAAAGCCTTCTGTTCCCTCCAATCCTTCCACCCCTCAAAAGCCGGTACCGCAGACCGGGGATGATCCGTATATTTTCCTGTATGGCGGACTGCTGGCAGCCGCACTGATCGGCGGCAGCGTATTTGCTGTGTATTATTTCAAAAAGGGAAAATACAGCAGGACTTCCCTGAAAAGAACGGCTGTCGGGGTTTCTGTCCTTTCACTCTGCGTTCTGGTGGCTCTTGGCAGCGGTTTTTTGGTGTTCCGTGACTTGAACCAGTATGCTGAGAGTAAAGATGCCTATCGAGATCTTGCCGGATATGTGGAAGTACCGGAGCAGACAGCTTCCCCGGAGTCGGCACCCGATCCGACAGAACCAAAACGGGACGATACCGATATTGTCCTGCCTTCGGTAGACTTTGAAACGCTCCGTGAAAATGGACCGGACATCATCGGATGGCTTTCTCTTCCTGATACGGTGCTCAATTATCCGGTGACGCATACCGACAACAACGAGTATTACCTGAACCATCTTTATGACGGGACCTATAACAAGGTTGGCTGCCTGTTTGCCGACTATGAAAACCGGGCAGATTTTTCAGACCGCAATACGATCATTTACGGTCATAATATGCGGGATGGTTCCATGTTTGCCTTGCTGAACCGGTACGATGAACAAAGTTACTTTGATACTCACAGGCAGATGTATCTCGTTACTCCGAAGGGGGGTTATGTCATGGAGATCTTTACGGCATTTGCAGCAAAACCGGAAGAATCCGGCAGTAAAACTTCTCCCTGGCAGCTTTCCTGGAAGGATGACGGTGCTTATACTACCTGGCTTACAGCTATGAAGGAACGTTCTGCGGTGGAAAGTGATGTGACTGTGACCTGCAGCGATAAGGTACTGACCCTTTCTACCTGTACGCCGGGCGGCACAGGACGCTTTCTTGTCATGGGAAAACTCGTGAAAGTAGATAACGAAATATAGATTTTAGACGGTGCGGGGGCAAAAGCTCCCGCACCTGCTGTTTACAAGGAGGATTTTATTTTATGGTAAATACCATGATTTCCATTCCCGGCTATGTCCATCTTTACCGCTCGCTTTTGCGGTTTTACGACATGCCGGAAAATGAAGTCCGGGAAATGCTCTATCTTCTGAATACGGCAAACCTGGACTGCTATGAGTATTATCACCCGGACCGCAGTGTGATCCAGAGCGGACCGGTCGCTTTTTGCGGATGGCTGGAAACGAAAGACTGCCGCCCTTACCGCACAGAGGTACAGCTTTACAAATCGCTGCTGTTTTTGAAGCGCAGCATCGACCGTGACCTGATCGTATCAGCTCAAAGGGAGGCTCTGCAAACCCTGCGCTGTATTATCTCCAATCTGGAATACCGCTTTTATAAAGCCTATGGCATGGAGATCGAGGACAAACGCACGGTCTATGGGGAATGTACCTACCGTCTGGTTCCCAGGGAGGATGAACCCAGCGTGTGCCTGATGCACGACTGGATCTACCTGCCAACTGCCTGATGTCACGAATAATATATAAAATATGTGACATATATGAAAACTGTACTGCCTTGCAAAATTTTTGATTTTTGATGTATAAATCAGATTTTTAATGGGAACACTCAAAATAAGAGGAATAGGACCTATTGCAATCATGTCACGAATAATATATAATATTCGTGACATGAAGGGAGGCGGTATTGTGGACAACGGATATACAAAACGAATACGAGAGCGTGTTCTTTCTCTTGAAGATGGAACTGTTTTTGTGATGTCTGATTTTGCGGATATTGCAGATACATCCACTATTCGTCAAAGTTTAAGCCGTTTAGTGCAATCAGGAACATTGCGCCGTATTTTGAAAGGAGTTTATGAAAAACCAAAATATAGCAAACTTCTGGATGAATATGTGGCGGCAGACCCGGAAGCGGTGGCGAACGCATTGGCACGAAGTTATCACTGGACGATTGCCCCATGTGGGAATACAGCATTGAACCTGTTAGGTCTTTCAACACAGGTAACAGCAGT
>DBGEDL010000020.1:0-37333 GCA_048375035.1 Collinsella sp. | reverse complement strand
TTCTTTTGTCTCGATCTGTAACACGTAGCCGAGTTTTTAAGTCCTAACCGTTACAGATCGAGACAAACAAGGTAGACCACGCCGAATTGTCTCAATCTGTAACACTAAGACCGGTTTTGGACGTCTAGATGTTACAGATTGAGATGAATGCACAGGTCAATCCTCTCAATCTCAATCTGTAACATCTGGTTGGTGGTTTCACCCCTACCTGTTACAGGTTGAGACGATTTGATAGTGGAGTCCTTATTTGCGCGTCATATCGCGTAGCGCTGACGCGCTGGTTTCCACAATGACAGGAGGTAAAAGTCCTCCCGCATCGCCTGTTGGCAATCCCGTAGCGTTAGCTAGCAGATGACCTGCGTGTGTTCCTCGATGGCGGCACGATCTTCGGCGGTAATACCCGGCTCGCACACCACGGCGTCCAGGCTGTCCAGACGGCAGAAGGTGTAGAAGTCGCGCTTGCCAATCTTGCTGGAATCGGCGATCAGATAGCGCGAGTCGGCCTTGCTAAAGGCGAGCTGCTGGATGCGGCCCTCTTCCATGTTAGACGTAGACACGTCGCCGTCCAAAATGCCGTTGGCGCCGATAAAGGCTGCGTCGATCCCCAGTGCGCGCAAGGTGTCCTCGGCCGTGGGGCCCACAAAGGCGGCAGTGCGGCGGCGGTACACGCCGCCCACCAGGCACAGTTCGCAGTCTTCGCGCGCCTCGAGCAGGTTAAACACCGAAAGCGAATTGGTCACAATGCGCAGGCGAAACGCCGGCAGCATCGAGGCCATCTGCTCAACCGTGGTGCCCGTGCCCAAAAAGATGGTCGAGCCTTCCTCGATAAGCTCCACAGAACGGCGCGCAATCTGCAACTTTTCCTCGGCATGCTTCGTGCGCTTTTCGCTGTGCGAATACTCATGGCGCAGCATAGCGTGTGGACGGCCCTGCGCACTGCGGGCTCCGCCGTGCACGCGCTCGATCTCGCCCAGGCTCGCAAGCTCCTCAAGGTCACGGCGGATCGTCATATCCGAGACACCTAACGCATCCGAAATCTCCTTGACCGAGACCGTTCCCTGTTCCTCGAGCAGCTGCCGAACCTTATCCTGTCGCTCCGCTTTAATCACGATGAGTCCTCGCTGTTCCACGCTCACGTCAATTCAAACAATAACGAACAAATTGTATCAGACTCGCGCGCGTCAGAAATGAACGCCCGCACAGCTCCAATCATCACTTTTTTGAGAAAAATACCCCCTGCTTTAGTGGGGTGTAGTGATAATCTCGCCTGTTCGCGCTACAGTTTGTCCGAAATACCTCGATGTTAGGAACCAAATGATCACTTCCGAGCTTTTCGGCACCGCGCCGTGCGGTACCCCCGTTCATCGCTACACCCTCAACGGGCCCGAGATCTGCGTTCGCATTATGGACTATGGCGCCACCGTGCTGGGCATCGACGTGCCCGACATTCCCGGCAACGTGCGCGATGTGGTGCTGGGCTTCGATAAGCTCGAGGATTACTTTGACAACCCCGCCTGCTTTGGCGCGACCATCGGCCCCGTGGCAAACCGCACCGCGGGCGCCACGATCACCATCGCCGGCACGGACTGGCATATGCCAGCCAACGAAGGCGTCAACAACCTGCACAGCGATCTTGAGCATGGTCTGCACAAGCGCGTGTGGGATGTTGAGCTCGACGAGGTCCATAACGCCGTGCGCATGACCACCTCGCTTGAGGACGGTGAGCTGGGCCTGCCCGGCAACCGCACCTTTACGGCCGTGTTTACCGTGACACGCACCGGCCGCTTCCGTATCGAATACGGCTGCGAGAGCGACTGCGCCACATACGTGTCCATGACCAACCACACGTACTTTAACCTTGCCGGCCATAACGCCGGCATGGACTGCGAACACTTCTTTGTCGCTAACGCTGCCCACTACCTGCCCATTGATGACCAGAACATTCCCACCGGCGAGATCGCTCCGGTCGAGGGCACGCCGTTTGACTTCCGTGAGCTGCGCCCCGTCGCGCCCGGCATGGAAGCCGACAACCCGCAGATTAAGCAGGCGCGCGGCTATGACCACTGCCTGTGCATCGATGACTATCAGTACGGTCGCAACCTGCGCCGCGCCCTGCATGTCGAGGAGATGTGGACCGGCCGCGAGCTGGACTACTACACCACCGCCCCGGGCGTGCAGCTCTACACTGGCAATTGGCTGGGTGACGAGCACGCCAAGGACGATGCCAACTATGGCTGGGGCGCCGGCTTTGCCCTCGAGGCCGAGATGTACCCCGACACACCGCACCAGCCGCTGTTCCCGCAGGGCATTGTGGGCCCGGGTCATCCCTACAGCAATGTGATCGAATACCACTTTATGAGGCACTAAGCCCACAACGCGACATATCACACAGCAACGCCCGCCGGCACCACCGCCGACGGGCGTTTTGCTACCTAGTCATTGGGGACGTTCTTAAATGACTAGCTGGATGGGGTCGGGATTGGAGCTGGGGAGGTGGCGAATTTCTAGTTCTACTCCGAGCTTTTGCAACTCTCTGAGGGCAGCAACGTCTGCGTCGCTCACGGCAACCGCGGGCGTTATGGGGCGCTTGCCCTCCCCTGCCTGCATATGGCCAATGCTGACCTTGGCGATCGGCACACCACCCTTAACCAGCGCGAGCGCATCGGCGGGTGAGGCCACCATGATCAGAATCAACTGGCGCGGCGTTGCGGTATGAATGATGTCGATAGTCCTTTGCACCGAGAAAAACCGCGTCCAAACGCCTTCTGGCGCCGCCACCCTCATGGGTGCCCATTGGCGCAAATCCGCCGCGATCTCATCGTTGACGATTAAAACAAGGTTGGTACCCACGGCTTCGTTCCACAGTTCAACGTCTTGTCCGTAAATAAACCGCTCATCGATGCGCGTGAGAAGAATCTTGGGTTGAGTCATCGCTGCCCCATTCTGCTTGAGAACCATAAGAGCAAGACATCACGCCTCTAATATTAGTGCATTTAAAGTGAGAAAAGCCGTCAGAACACTTGCGCGGATTTGCGATGTCCCGTATCATAGACAGCTGTTGACGCCTCAGTTGCGTCACCACATGGCCGCCAGCGTAGCTCAGTTGGTAGAGCACCGCTCTCGTAAAGCGGGGGTCACCGGTTCGAGCCCGGTCGCTGGCTCCATTGCACAAGATAGCCGCCTTCGGGCGGCTTTTTTGTTGCCGATTTCAGGCGCACATCCGCCGGAATTCGCCCACTCGGTGGACTTCGGGTTTAATGCTTAGGGGCGGGGATTTACCAAAGTGAAATTTTAATGAAAAGAAACCCAGCTGCAACAATTGCCATGGCGAGGGCTCGAATTGGCCATATAGATCTAAAATAGTCACGATACCTTCTCTTTTGCTGGAACGATATATCTATACAAGGTTGTGAGCGGAAAACAAAAATACGTCGATTGCTATCCGACAAACGGGTCTGGAATTGCATTCACCGGCATTTCGGGGCAGATTGATACACATGTACGAAAGGGAACCTATGTGGTGCGTTGGGTTGGAGCTGCTGCAGGCCCGATATGGATTGCGGTCTTGCGCCCCGATGTCCAAATAGGTTTCTCTCTCTAGACGGGAAGTTGCTCATGGACGCCATATATGACGGAGATGACTGGGTCGATCATTATACTTGGCGCCTGGTCGGCTCGAACGACAATGGGGATGTGGTGTTTGATGGACTATGTCCAAAGCATCTCCATCCTTTTGTCTCGTCGTTAATTGAGAGTTCCGCTCGTGTTGCCCCCTACAGCTCGGCATCGCTTCATGATACGGACGTTTTGAAGACCATAAGGGAATCAATTGACGATGGCACGATGAGCGGCCCGCTGTTTTCTCGGCTTGTGGGGCTAGATGAGATTGGCTCGAAACGACTGCTTGCGGGCGAAAAAGTGGAACTCACTTATCGGTCGATGATTTCAATCCTGCGGCTAGCCGATGTTCTTCGCAAATAAATCCAAGCAAAACGCCGCCGGCAACTCCCCTACTCAACAAAAAAGCCCCGCCAACCGCAATCCCCAAGGGAACCGCGATCAGCGGGGCCTAAGCGCGCTCCTCCAAAGGAAAACGCTCGCAACACGAACGGCTCAGCCGAGCAGCGCGTTATTCCTCCCAGTAAGCGTCTGCAAGCAGCTTAAAGCAGATCTTCTTGACCGGCTGCGCACCATCGCCCGGGAACTCGAGCGTGGGCATGTGAGGCTCGCCGGCAACGAACAGTGCAAACTTATCGTCAGCAAGATCGCCGGCGATCGAGGCGTCGGAATCGACCAGATCGTAGTCGTCCTTCTCGTCAAACTCCTGGACCAGCGTCAAGCTGCCCGTAGCGACCTTAAAGGCCTCGCGACCCTCAATGTCGATCTGCAGGTCGTGATAACGCTGATGCGTCTCATAGTGAGCCTCGGCCTCGGGACGCGTCGTGGGAGCCATGACGTTCGCAAAGACCTTGTCGCCCAGAATCGGATGGCTGCCGACCTCGAGCTGCGCCGGATCGTTCTCCTCGAGCCAATCGATCAACACGTCGAGGCCCTTGAGCATTCCGCGGTACTCCTCGATATCGCCCAATGCACCGTAAATCATCTAAATCCCCTCTCGGATCGCTTCTTTGGCGGCTACTCGGCAAACGCGTTACCGACGCTGTTGCCACCCACATACGTCTCGACCAGGGTAAGGTCGGGATTGAACACGACAACGTCGGCGTCGCGCCCCGACATAATGCTATCGCACTTGTCGTCGACATGAGCTAGCAATCGATGCCGGGGCCGACGCCCAAGCCCTTACAGCTCGGTCACGGCAACGCCGTTGTAGACCTCGTCCCAACGATCCATAACCAAGTGGCCAGTCATGGGATCCATGGCGTTGAGCTTGCCGCAGGTGTTGGCGGTACGCAGCACCGTCTCGTCGTCTGCGCCAGCAGCAATGGCATGCGCGAAGCCTGCGATAGTGGAGTCACCAGAGCCCGTGGCGTTAACGGCAGGGATATCGGGCGTCTTTGCGCGGAACGCACGGCCATTGTGGAAGCCAACGGAGCCGGCAGCGCCCATGGACACGACGACCCAGGGGATATCGGAGAAGCGGGCGTCAGAGGCGAGCGCGGCACGGAGCTCGTCCACATCGTCGGTGGTAAAGTTCGTGCCCAGAAGGCCGTTGATCTCGGTCAGGTTAGGCTTGACCAGCTCGGGCTTAATTTCGGACTTAAGGGCGGCCTCGAGCGAAGCGCCCGAGGTATCGAGCAGCACCTTGGCGCCGGCGTTCTCGGCAATGCCCGTGATCTTGGCATAGTAGTCCGCCTCGACACCGCGGGGCAGCGAACCCGAGATGGTGACGACGTCGGCCTTGCTCGCAAGCTCGGTAAACTTGGCGGTAAAGGCATCGAGCTCCTCGGGGGCAATTGTCGGGCCGCTCTCGAGCAGCTCGGTCTGGTTGCCGGCATGAAGGATATTGAGGCAGATGCGGGTCTCGCCCTTGATGGGCACAAAGTCGTTGTTAATACCGTTGGCGTCCATGAGCTCAGCCATGTAGGCGCCCATGTGGCCGCCGAGCAGACCGGTTGCCACAACGTCGTCACCCAGCTGACCCAGCACACGGGCCACGTTGAGGCCCTTGCCGCCGGCGGTCTTTTCGGGCGTCACGCGGTTGACGTCGTCGATAACGAGCTCATCGAGCTGATAGCGCGTATCGACGGACGGGTTCATCGTAACGGTGAGGATCATTTTTAGCTCCTTATCTCGCAGGCTCCTTGTGCCTCGCGATACGAGTCGACAAAACGGAATTACAGAATTTCAATCGTGAACGAGCGAACGACGGTCTCCTTGGGCTTGGCGACAAGGCAGCCGCGCTTATGCTCAAGCACGTCGTCCTCATCGGAGCAGGTCGAAAGGCCGTCCCAGGGTTCAACTGCCACAAAATCGCCCTCGGGCTTACTCCACACAATGAGATACGGGAAACTCTCAAAGCTCAAGCGAACGCCCTTGTCCTCGCCCTTCTTGGAAAGCGTGACCTGACGACTCTCGAGCACGTCAAAGATGGTCTCCGCAAAATCGAAGAGCTCATGCGACAGGGGCAGCGTCTTTCCCACCATGGGGTTCTTGGAGCGGTTTGCCACGTCAATCAATCCAGTCGAGGGAACGGCGGTGCAGAGCTCTGCAGCCTCGTCTTTCTCAAAGCGCAGCTCGTAGTCCGTATAGGCCTCGCCCTCATCGAGCGGACACCTAAAGCCGGGATGACCGCCAATAAAGAACGGCATGTCCTCGGTTCCCTCGTTGGTCACCTCATAGGAGACGCGCACGGCGGTATCCTCGAGCGTATAACGGGCGACAAGCTTAAACGGATACGGATAATCGCTCAGCAGCGCGGCGTTATCCTCGGATGCCAGGCACATAGCCAGCTCGTTTGCGCCTTGGCTCAGCAGCTTCCACTCCTGTTTGCGCGCAAACCCATGGCGAGCGAGCTTTACATGATGCCCGGCAAACGTCATGGCGTTGTTATCGCGCAAGCCTCCGCAAATCGGGAAGCAAATCGGTGCCTGGCCAGACCACACGGCGGGATCGCCCTGCCACAGATACTCGCGGCCTCCGGCCTCAATCGAGGTAAACGAACCGCCGGCCGTGGACACCTTAATAGAAATCGAATCGTTGGAGAGAGCGTATTCCATTGCCCATCCTTTCGAACAACTGCTTTTTGCTCGCAAGTACCCGTCTCGGCCCTAACCAAAGGACAAACCCGCACGTTTATCGATGCGTTCGGTATCCCAGCTATCCAACGGGGTACCATATTGACATTGACTTCATTACAGCTGAAAGGCCTTCTTATGCGAACCATCATCCTCTACGCCTCGCGCCACCACGGCAACACGAAAAAGCTCGTGGACGCCATCGTCGAGGCGCACCCCGAGATCGATACCCTCGACGTAAAGGCGCTCGGCAAAAACGAGTATCCCGACCTGCACGAGTACCATCTGATTGGTGTCGCCACGGGCATTTATTACTCCGAGATCGACAAGGATATGGCACGCGTACTCACCAACGTGCTGCAGCCGCAGGACAAGGTGTTTGGTCTTATGACCTACGGCGGCAAAAACAAGTGGTACGGCAAGGATATCGATGGCATCTGCCGCATGAGGCAGGCTATCTTTATGGGCGTCTACGGTTGCACCGGCTTTGATACGTGGGGCCCGTTCAAGCTCATGGGCGGCGTCCAGAAGGGACACCCGACCGCAGAGGAAATTAAGGGCGCTGTCGATTTCTTCGATAAGATCGAAGATGAGTACGGGGACATCATCGTCGAAGAGTATGCCAAACGCGAGAAGCGCCTGGCATACGAAAAGGAGCATCCTGCGGGAGGCCTGGTGGCCGGCGTCAAGCGCACGGCAAAGAAGATCGCTAACAAGCTGTAACTGTTAAGGTGCTTTTGAGCGTTAAGCCATACGGCGGGTCCGAGCAAATTCGGACCCGCCGTCTTTTTCTGTCGTTACTCAGTAAATGCGTTGCCGACGCTCTGGCCGCCAACATACGTCTCAACGAGGGTGAGTTCATGGTCGAACACGACAAAATCAGCGTCGCGACCAGGCATGATGCTGCCGCACTTATCCTCGATGTGCGCGGAGCGAGCCGGGACCTCGGTTGCCATGCGAATGGCGATATCGGCGCTGGCGATGCCCCAGTCGACGATGTTCTTGACGCCTTGGGCAAGCGTGAGCACCGAACCGGCAATGCTCTTGCCGTCGGCAAGCCAGCACAGGTTGTCCTTCATGATGACGTCCATGCCACCACTGGTGTAGCTGCCCTCGGGCATGCCGCCGCAGCCCAGGCAGTCGGTGATGAGCACCGTGTGCTGCCAGCCCTTTGCCTGCAGCAGCGCCTTGATGGCGGCAGGGTTTACGTGCTTGCCATCACAGATGATCTCGGCGTAGGTCTCGGGCGTGGACATGGCGGCACCCACGACACCGGGCTCACGGTGATGCAGCCCGCGCTGGCCGTTGTAGGTGTGCGTAAAGCAGCTGGCACCGGCGTTGATCGCAGCGACGCACTCATCGTAGGTGGCATCGGAGTGGCCAATGCTGGTCACGACACCTTTGGCGTTCAGGGCAGCAGCGTAGGCAGCGGCGCCGTCGCGCTCAGCGGCCATAGCGCTCTTGACGATACGCCCACCGGCAGCCTCCTGCCACTGGTCGAAGACCTCCTCGGAGGGGTCGATCAGATAAGCGGGGTTCTGTGCGCCCACGTGCTTCATCGTAAAGAAGGGACCCTCAAGGTAGATGCCCTGGATGCGGGCGCCGCAGAAGTCGGGGCCGCGGCCCTCGTCAGCCTGAGCGATAGCCGCGCAGGCGTCCTTGATCTGCTCGACGCCGTCGGTAAACGTCGTGGGCAGCCAGCTGGTAGTACCGCGACGGGCGAGCTCGGTCGAGCTGATATCGATGCCCTCGGGGTCGTTATCGGTAGTCGAGTGGTTATAGAAGCCGTGGATGTGGGTGTCGACCATGCCCGGCGCAATCCACGATCCCGTGTAGTCCTTAATCTCGCAAGAGGGCTCATCGGTCTGCCAGGCGCCAAAGACGCCGTCCTCGACCATGAGGTAGCCGCCCAGCTGCGGCCCCGCCGGCAGGAAGAACTTGTCGGCCTTGATAGCATACGTGCTCATAATGCACTCCTTGCTTCTAAAGCAGTTGAATCTGGTGATGCTTATACCCAGCTCAAGTAAAACAAAAAGCGCCCGCCCGCCGTTATGAGCGGACGGGCGCCCTTACAGGGGGACGCGATTAAGCGGTGAAGGGGTGAATCGTCACGCCCTTAACCACGCGGTTGACCGTGCCGGTGGGGCTCGGCGTATCGGGCGTGTTGTCCACGCGCACGGAGTTGAGCAGGCTGATAGCCTGGGCAAACATCACGAACGGCAGAGCAAGGTAGCCCTCGGGAAGTGCCTCGTAGCCCTTAAAGGTGAAGGACTCACCCTCATAGACGGTGGCACCTTCCTGCTGAACGGCGATGGTGTGCTGAGAGATTTCGTCGCCACCGATCTCGTTGAGGATGTCGATGTCGTACTGACGGGTGTAGGCGTCGTTGTTGACGAACACGAAGACGAGCGTCTTATCGTCGACGAAGGACTTGGGTCCGTGACGATAGCCCATGGAGGTATCGTAGGAAGTAGCGACCAGACCGTGAGCGAGCTCGAGGATCTTGAGCTGGCTCTCCTGGGCAAGGCCACCAAAGGAGCCAGAACCCAAGTAGGTCACGCGGTTGAAGTCGCCAGCCAGGTAATCGGCGATCTCAGACTCACGAGAGATGACCTCCTCGCCCATCTTGGCAATCGTCTCGACCCACTCGGCCTTCTGCTCGTCAGAGGCAGTGTCGAAAATAAGGGTGGAGAGCAGGGTCATGCAGGAATAAGAGCCAGTCATGGCGAAGCCCTTGTCGTTGGCGCGCGGAATGAGCAGCGTCAGCGCATTGGGATCATCGGCAGACTCGACGGCGAGCTTGCCCTCAGGAGCGCAGGTGATGTTGAGGAACTTGACGTTGTGGACGAGCTCCTTGGCAACGGCAACGGCGGCAAGGCTCTCGGGGCTGTTGCCAGAACGGGCAAAGGAAACCACGAGCGTGGGATCCTCGGCGCGCAGGAAGTCGCGCGGGGCGCTCACGATGTCGGTCGTGGCGATGGGCTTAAAGTCGTAGAGATCAGTGTTGCCAGCGTGACGCAGGTACGGGGCGCAGGTATCGCCAACGTAGTCGGACGTACCGGCACCGGTGAAGACAACGGACAGACGACCCTCACCCATAGCGCGAGCCTCGGCCAGGAAGGCCTCGATGGCCTCCTTGTTCTCGCGATAGATGTTGAGCGTATCACGCCAAAGCTCGGGCTGCTGATCAATCTCGGCCGTGGTGATCTGGGCGCCGAGCTCGGTGAGCTCCTCGACACTCTTCTCGAACATTTCTAATACCTCTCTCTAGAAGTAATCCTCTGACGTGCAATTATACACTTCAGTTGGTTATCTGGTAGTAACCAGTTAAATGCAAAGAATCATCATATGGAAACGATGCGAACACTAGTCGCTACGCTGGTGGTAAACCTTGTATTTAAACTGATCGGCACGAGCAACCGAGAGTGTATACTCCACAACCTCGTTTGACTCGTTATACGTAGTCCTGACCAAATCGAGCACAGGCGAGCCCTCGACAATTCCCAAAAGGTGAGCGTCGGTGGGACGGGCTATGCTCGCATAGAACTCCTCTTCGGCCACGCGTATCTTTTGCTGAAAGTCTTGCTCAATCACATCGTAAAGCGGCTTACGCTCCAGCAGCGGTCGCTTTAGGGACAAAAATTGACGAACTGGTAGATAGCTGCGTTCGACCATCATGGGCATGTTGTCGGCAGAACGAAGGCGCTTGAGCTTAAAAACGCGATCGCCGATACGCAATCCCATATGCTCGGCCAGATTCTTATCGGCCTCCATCTCGCAAAACTCGAGAATCGTGGTCTCGGGGTCGCGACCCATCGCGCGCATCTGCTCGGTAAAGCTGTAGGACTGCATAAGATTGGTTGCCTTTGCCGAACGGTCGGTCACAAAGGTACCGCGACCGTGCTGCCGAACCACCAATCCTAAACGCTCCAGTTCCTGCAGAGCCAGGCGTACCGTAGTGCGCGAGAGACCATAGCGCTCCGATAGTTCGCGCTCGGAAGGAATCATGTCACCGGCGCGATATTCATGGTCAATCTTTTCGGTCAGAATATCGACCAGCTGATCGTACAGCGGTTGCTTACGCGCTCCGATCGCCATCCTATCCTCCCATTTTCTCAAACTCGGCTACTACCTTGGGTGTTTAGCATTATCTGTCTGCCACACCCGAATCAACAAGAAAACAAAAGCCGCGCGCTCTTTCGAGCACGCGGCTTTTAACATACACATGGCTTAAGGGGTCGGGGTGTGAGCCGCGTAGGGACACACCCCTCAAGCTAGAGCCTTACCAGATGCTCGGCCAGAGACCAAGCGGGCCAGCGCCCAGGATGCCGAGGACGAAGAGCAGCAGAATGCCCTTGGTCGGGGTCCAGCTGTGCTTAGCGAACATGTAGTAAAGCAGCAGCGTAAGCATAAGCGGGACGAGCTTCGGGACGATGGTGTTGAGGGTGTCGGCAACAGAGAAGTTGACCGGATCCTCGGTAACGGTGCCGTAGGTCACGGACTCCATGCCGTTGCCCAGATCGGTGACGCCGCACTCGACAGCGTTGCCGTCAGCATCGGAGGCGGTAAGGGCGTTGCCGTCCTTATCGGTCATGGCGATGGTACCGGCCTCAGCGGTCTCGGTATCGATGCCCTCCATACCGGTGAAGTTCTCGGCCTCCTTCTCGGAGACGATCACGGTAGTAGCGGAGAGACCACGGGTGGTGCCATTGGGGATCTGGAGGTTGATCTGGGTGCCACCCATGGTGACGACCAGGCAACCGACGACGAAGACGCCCATGATGGAAGCAGCACGCGTGAAGGCCTGCATGTTGGCGGTCAGAGCGTCAATAGCGCTGGTGCCAAGCTTGTAGGACCAGTTCATGAGCCAGAAGCGCAGAGCGAACTGGACGGCGTTGAAGATCACCAGGAAGATGATCGGCGCAGCAGCGTTGCCGTTGATGGCCATGTTGGAGGTGATGCCGGCCGTGATAGGCACGAGCGTCAGCCAGAACAGGGCGTCACCGATACCACCGAGCGGGCCCATTGCGGCGACGCGGACGGCGCGGATCGTGGGGATGTCAACCTTGTTCTGCTCGAGCGAAAGCACGATGCCCATAACAAAGGTGACGAGGAACGGGTGGGTATTGAAGAACTCCAGGTTGTGGCTCATGGAAGCCGCGAGGTCGTTCTTGTTGGTGTGGATCTTCTCCAGACCGGGGATGATGGAGTAGAGCCAGCCAGCGGCCTGCATACGCTCGTAGTTGAACGAGGCCTGCAGGAAGCAGGAGCGCCAAGCCATCTTGTTGAGGGTCTTCTGGTCGAGCTGCGGAGCAGGAGTGAGATCCTCGTAGTGCTCCGGGATCACATACTCATTAGATGCCATCTTCGAAGTCACCTCCGTCAGAAACAGCTGCACCCTTCAGCTCGGTCTGCTGCTGGAAGTCCCAGAAAGCGATGCCGAAGCCGATGAGAGCGAGGATGAGCAGGGCAGGGGTTGCCAGAGAATCGTTGGCAACGGTGATGAGCGCGAGGCCAAAGCCCATGAGGAAGAAGCCCCACATATCGCGGTTCATCATAACCTTGAGCAGGACGGCGAAGCCGACGAAGCGCATCATGCCGCCTGCAGCGGAGAGACCGGTCTGCAGCCAAGTCGGGATGGCGGAAGCGATGGTCTGACCGATGGTAGCGCCAGCGATGAAGAACAGGGTGACGACGACAGCGAAGATCAGGCCGAGCAGAGCCATGGCGAAGTAGTTCAGACGCTCGATACCCTTGGTGTCAGCGTTGTGAGCCATGTTGTCCGCAGAGGACATGAGCGGCGACATAAGCGTGAAGACCAGGGTAACGCCGAGCTGACCAAGCAGAGCGAACGGAATGGCAAGGCCGACTGCCGCGTTGGGCTCGAGGCCCGTAGCGATAGCGAGAATGGCTGCCATGATGCCGCCGATGACGGCGTTAGGCGGCTGAGCACCTCCGATCGGCATGTTGCCGATCGTCATGAGCTGATAAGTACCACCCACGAGAAGACCGGTGTTGAGGTCGCCAAGGATAAGACCGATGACGGCGCCGGTGACGATGGGCTGATAGAGAGACTCGAGGAAGTTAAACTGGTCGATTGCCGCGACGAACGTGACGATGAAGACCAGAGCGACCTGGAAGATCGTGTATTCCATCTTGCTCCTCCTTTCAAAATGTATGTACGCACTTTGGATTTCACGTACAGAATGTCAGGGTTTCACTCCTGACAACGTGGATCACGAGGATTACGAGAAGAGCTTGCTCGTGTCCTCAACAGGCGTGCTCGGAACGCGCCTGATCTCCAACTCCACCCCCAATTCCTGCAGCTCTTTAAACGCAGCGACATCCTCGTCGTTAACTGCGACGGAGGTGGCGACTTGGCGCTTTCCTTCCGACATGTGCATGTTGCCGATGTTTACCTTCTTTATAGGCACACCGCCCTTGACGAGCGTAAGCACGTCTTCCGGTGTTTCGGCCACGATGAAGATCTTCTGGCGCGGGCTCGCCTTGCCAATGACGTCGATGGTCTTCTGCAGAGAGAAGAAACGCGTAGCGACGCCGGCGGGAGCGGCCATCTTCATGAGGTTCTGGCGCATGGTGTTGGTCGCCACGTCGTCGTTGGCGACGAGGATGAGGTTGGAGCCCAGAGTGGAGTTCCACTGGGTGGCAACCTGACCATGAACCAGTCGGTTATCGATGCGGGTAAGAAGAATGTTGGGTTCTGCCATGTTGATCAGCTTCCTTTCGTTATTTGCTGACGACAGTTACTTGATCTCCTGAATCGCGTAACGCGAAACGTCTACGACGGCTCCGGATCGGACTTTGATCTGGACCTTTTCGCCTTCGATGCCTTTTACGGTTCCGTAGATACCGCCGGCGAAAAGAACCTCCTGACCCGGCTTGAGCTCGGTGTGCAGCTCCTTGAAGTACTTCTGCTTCTTCTTCATGTTGATTTGCGACCAGATGGTGTAAATCAAGCCCATGATGACAAGCAGGCCTAAAAGGGCGACCGAGGAGCTCAAGACGCTGGCTCCGAAATCGGCCATTAGATGCCGTCCTCGTCGCCGAAGATATCCTCTTCCTCGGCACCAGCAACAGAAGCGACCGTCTGGGCGGTGATGCCCGTCTGGCCAACGGTCACTGCCTGCTCGCCAAGCTCGGCGAGCGTGGCATTGCCGCGGAGGAACAGAAGCTCAATAACCATGGGAAGGTTGGTGCCAGTCAGAACCTCGACGTTGTCGACATCCTGGGCAATCATCATCGACTGGTTGAACGGGGTGCCGCCAAGCAGGTCGGTAAAGACGAGCACGCCATCGCACTCCTCGCGCATGGCGGTAATAGCGGCGCGGAGATCCTCACCGTAGGATGCGGCCTGGTCGCCCTCAAAAGGAACGACGGTAAAAGCAGGCTGGTCGCCGGCAACCATAGCGATAGCGCTTGCAAGGCCGGGTGCGAACTGTCCATGACCGGTAAGAATAAAGCCAACCATTCAAATTTCCCTTCCGAAGGTGTGTACGATCTGAGTCCGATGATTTTCGGAAGCCAGCGGGCGCTCGCCCTTAAAGCTTCTTGGAAAGCGTTCTTTGAAGACCAGTGGTTTCTAAACTGGTAGTAACCACGTGACGTGTTGTTGTCACTATATCACCCCAGAAGAGGCCGCTTTCGTTGATTTATACGGTAAAACGTTTTTGCACCGCTCACGGTGATATTTCGACCGTTTACCGCTCGTTAACACTTCTACCTGCGGTTTTGAAACCGTTTCGAAATGCTTTGGCAAAAGATCGTAACTTTTCCTGTGTCTAAACAACGCAGGGCGGCTAAAAATAGCGTGTAGAAAAATTGCAGGTCATTGTGAAGATATGTGAATTGGTCTTTTTGACTTAATACCAGTTAGAACCAGTTTTGAGATTATCGGTGAACGGTAGTTTTCGACCGTTCACCGGTTACTTGCAATCGTTTGCAGTTGTTTTCCCAGATGAATTAGGGGAATCCGATGGAGCGTTTGCGCGATCACGGGAAGTTTTGGCATTTGTCCTCATCCCCCGCGCGCCAAACTCCGGCATTCAAAATGAGCTAATAGCTCACGTTAATCGTTTTCGATCATTACTTACTCATTATCCGTAATTATTTATCGTTTATCATTAATTCTGATATGATACAAGTATCATCCAAAACGCCGATTGGAGGGGTTATGCTCCATCGAAACGCATCTATATCGAATGAAACCATCAGCCGCGAACAGACAATAGCCAAACTGAGGAAGCTCGCTCGCATCTGCAAATGGGCCACGATCTGCATTACCACCGCGCTCGCCCTGGGACTCCTCGCAGTCATTGCGATTGACCTTCTACTCATATTGCCTGGCCTCTCCCAAGGGTCGTGTCTCCAATCCGTAGAACTTCAAGCCGGCGAGGGGCCATGCCTTGCTATCGTCGGTACCGATGCGCAGGCCCCACTTATGCTCGTCGCACACGATGGTCACACTGCCATAGGGAGCCTCTTGATGACATGTCTCGCGCTTACCATCGCGATAAGCGTGCGCAGGCTTTTCTTCAACATTGAAAAGGAAGGCAGGCCCTTTGACCTTGAATGTAACCAGACACTTCGTCGAGTAGGACATTTATTCCTTATCGGCGGCGTTGCCGTGAGGCTTCTTGGTGCCGTAATCACGGGAATGATACTCTCAGGATTTGGCGGCAGCTTTACGGATGCGTTCGTCGGCCAGTTATTCGAGCCCTCCATGCTCTTTGCAGGCCTGATTATTTGCCTGATTGCCAGCATCTTCCGCTACGGGTATATCCTGCAAAAGCAAGATGACGAGTTGCTCTAGGGAGAATCCATGATTATTCTGCGGCTTGACCGCATGCTCGCCGAACGCAAGATTTCATCCAAAGAGCTTGCGGAACGTGTGGGCATCTCCCAGGTCAATATGTCACGCATTAAGACGGGCAAGGTTTCTGCCATACGTTTTTCAACTCTTGACGCGATATGCCGGGCACTCGACTGCCAACCGGGCGATGTACTGGAATATATATCCGACGATGAAGCCGATAGCCTTTTTGGACTTAAAGATGAATAGCCATAATTAAGCCGCCAATCATACCCTCAACGCAAAAAGCCCGCCAGTACGACTTCCGTGCTGGCGGGCTTTCTGCTGTCAATCGGCTAGATGCTCGATGAGCCGTGTGACTCTTTACGCAAACAGGCCGTAGATGCTGATGTTGGCCTTGGCATAGAGGCCGTTAGCATACTCGGTCCACTTGGAGCTGGCGCTCGAAGCCTGCGAGGAATACTGCTGGTAGGCGGTGTAATAGGCGGTCATGGCCTGCTTGTAGGTGGCGCTATCGGCCGTAAAGGCATCGTCAGCGAAGGCCTTAGCGTAGGTGCTATCGGCGTCCTTCCAGGTACCCTTTTCGCTATCCCACTCGTCGCCGGCAAGGTTGATGATGTAATCGGCGTAGTCCTTGCTCGCGGTCTCCTCGTTGCCGTCAGAAGGCTCGGTCGGAGCAGTCGGCATGCTTGCGGAGCTGTCGCCCACCTTCTTCTTGTAGAGCTTCTGCAGCGTAGCGGACTGACGGACGATCTGCTTGGCCTGGTCCTTGGACACGCCGTACTGCGTGGCCATGGTCTTGTAGTCGGAGGTGCCGATGGAATCCTCAGCGTACTTCTTCATTTCCTTGGAAGAAACGGTAATGCCCTCGTCCTCGGCAGCATCGAGCAGAATCTTGTTGCGCACGTAGGACAGGATGACGTCGGCAGACGGAGCGGTGTAGTTGCCATCGCCATCCTTGACGGTGTCGAGGCTGTACTGGCTCTCGATGGCCTCGCGCGCGGTGATGTCGCTCTTCTTGCCGTTGTAGCTGTAGCTTGCCACGGTCGAATCGAGCTGGTCCTCGGTGAGGGTCGCCGAGCCGACGCCCTTGCCGCCAAAACCACCGTTGCCGATAAAGAAGCCGACCACAGCAGCGATCACAACTGCAACCACGAAGGCGGCAATCATAGTCTTCTTGTGCTTGGATGCGCGGTCGTCCACGTCGGAGTCGTCCTCGTCCTGCTCCTCGGGCATGAGGTTCTCGTCAGCGGCATCCGCGGCAATCTGAGCCTCCAGGCGGGCGTCCTCCTCCTCGGCCGTCGTACCGGCAGCAATGTGCTCGGCAGACGTACCGGCGACCAAGTCGATCTTCTCGTCCTCGTCACCGTCGGGACCTTCGCCGCGCTCGATAATCTGGATGCCGTCGATCTCGTCCTTCTCGTCCTTCTTTTGAATCAGACCCATATCAGTTACTCCTTGTTAGGAAACATAGTCCGCAATAGAATACGCCCGACAGAGCGCCGGGCGTATTGATTCTCAGGTTATACGCAAACACTTAAGTACTATTTAGGCGTTTGCAGTCTGCATGCCTTAGGCCAGGTGCGCGATAACGGCATCGGCAAAGGCTTGCGTGCCCACAGCACCCTCAACGGAGCCGGTCTGGGCACGACGAACGTCGCCGGTAACCTGCTCACCCTCGTCGAGCGTGGCAGATACGGCGGCGCGAATACGATTGGCAGCGTCGTTCTCACCCAGGTGATCGAGCATCATCGCAGCAGAGAGGATCTCGGCCGTGGGGTTAGCGATATCCTGGCCAGCGATATCGGGCGCGGAGCCGTGCGTTGCCTCGAAAATGGCGCAGTCGGCACCGATGTTGGAGCCGGGGGCCATGCCCAAACCACCCACGAGGCCGGCGCACAGGTCGCTCACGATGTCGCCGTACAGGTTGGGCAGCACCAGGACATCGAAGTCGTTGGGGTTCTGGACCAGGCCCATGCAGGTGGCGTCGACAATCTTATCGTTGAACTCGATATCGGGATAGTTGGCGGCCACCTCGCGCGCAACGCGCAGGAACAGGCCATCGGTCGCCTTCATGATGTTGGCCTTATGCACGGCCGTCACCTTTTTGCGGCCGCAGCGGCGGGCATACTCAAAGGCATACTCCACAATGCGGCGGCTCTTGGCGATGGAGATCGGCTTGATTGAAATGGCGGAATCCGCGGCAAAGGTCTTCTGACCCGAGCGCTCGACAAGCTGCGCGAGCTCCTCGACCTCGGCAGCGCCCTCATCGAACTCGATGCCGGCGTAGAGGTCCTCGGTGTTCTCGCGCACGATAACCAGGTCGACGTCGCGGAAGCGCGAGCCGTCGCCCGGCTGCGACAGACAGGGGCGCACGCAGGCGTACAGGTCGAAGTGTTTGCGCAGGGCCACGTTAACGCTGCGGAAACCCGTACCGACCGGCGTGGTGATGGGGCCCTTGATAGCAACCTTGGTCTCGGCGACCGCGTCGAGCACGTGCTGAGGCAGTGGCGTGCCAAACTCGTCCATGACGCCGGCACCGGCCTCTTGGACGTTCCAATTGATCTGGACACCGGTGGCCTCGACCACGCGGCGCATGGCCTGCGTAATCTCGGGACCGATACCGTCACCGGGAATCAGGACTACATCGTGCGCCATAATCTGTTACTCCTCGTCTTCGGCGGCCTCAGATTTTTTAACGCTAGCACGCTTCTTCTTTTTGGAGAGATCCAGGCCAAAACGTTTAACAAGCATTTCGCAAATCTCGCTCGAACGGGCCTTGAGATAGCTGCCCTTGCCGTTCTCGGCATCGAACTTAAGGCGCAGCGCAAGCTTCTCGGCGACCTCGGCGTCGATCTCGCCCTGGCAAAACTCGTACAGGCAACCGAGCATGTCGCGATACTCAAGGTCGCCGTGGTAGCACTGGATGGCCTCGTCCAGGATGGGCCAAGCTTCGCGCGAGCGCTCGACGCTCGTGGCACCCCACACGCACAGCAGGCGGAAGGCGGCATAGCGCAGCGTGGAGGAGATCTCGTCGAACAGTGCGGTCTCGGCGCCCTCAAAGGCATCGCCCAGCTGCTCGGGGCAGGTGGTGGCGAGCGCCGTCAGGGCATCGAGGGCCTCCCAGCGGGTCTGCGCCTCGGGGCGGTCGAGCGCCTCGATCAACGCGGGCACGCAGGGCACGACGCGCTGTGGATCGCGCTCGGCAAGCAGGTGCAGCACGCGGGCGGCAAACTGGCGGATGCGGCGCGTGGGGCAGCCGAGCTCCTGGACCAGTCGATCGACGGCGTTCTCGTTCTCCTCTGCCAGCTGAAGCTGTGCCAGCTCCTCGTCGGTGAGCTGTTCGTCTTTGTTTTCTGCCATAGTTACCTCTTCTTACTATTTCTTAGCGTGCTTGCCAGCACCCTTGCTGTCATCGGTGACCGAGATGAGCTGTCGGTCGGCCGCGCCATTGCGACGCGCACGGCGGCGTTCCTCAGCGTCGCCCGCGTCGGCGGCGGCACGATGAGCCTTGTTGACGTTAAAGACCTCGTCGTGCTTGCGCCACGGACCGACGGACTCGCCAAAGCTCATCTTGAGACCGGCGATAAAGCCGCCGAGCCAGCCGATCGGCGCAAACTGCACCAGCGGGAACAGCGAGAACACCCAGGTCAGTAGGACGACTGCCGCCGCTCCTGCAAAATTGGCAATCCAGTAGTCGCGCTTGGTGATCACGCGCTTTTCGCACGCCCACTGGCCGCACAAAAAGCCAATGTAGATCGCAAAGAGAAAGAGCACCAGCGCTAGTACCACGAACGTCCAGCTCATGGGCGCTACTCCTCGTGATGATGGCCGCAGCAGCACTCGTGGCCGTCATCGTGGCCGTGGCCGCCGCAGCACTCGTGGTCCTCGCCGTGGTGGTGGCCGCAACCGCACTCGTGGTCGTCGCCGTGCTCGCCGCAACCGCAGCTGTCCTCGTGGGCACCGTGCTCCTCGGGACGATACTGCGACCAGTCAAGACCGGCGGCGATGGCGTCGGCCTCCTCCTTGTAGAGCACCGTGATGGCCTGGGTACCCAGCTTGGCGCCACCGATGGCGTCGAGCATGTCGTAGAGCGTAAAGGCCACGTCGGCACCGGGCAGCGCAAGCTCGCGGTCGTCGGCGTAGGCGAGCGCCAGGCGCAGGTCCTTAATGAAGTGCTCGACCATAAAGCCGGGCTTGTAGTCGCCGTCGAGCGCCTTGGGTGCCAGGCTCTCCATGGCGCCGGACTTGCCGGTGCCGCCCAGGATCATCTGGCGGGTCTTCTCCAGGTCAAGGCCGCTCAGCTCGGCAAATGCCATGGCGTCTGCCATGCCGACCATGCAGGCGCCCAGCGACACCTGGTTAGCAAGCTTGGCAGCCTGGCCCTTGCCGGCGCCATCGAAGCAGCAGATGTTGGCCGCAAAGGTGGCAAGGATGTCGCGGACCGGGGCAATGTCGTTCTCGGTGGCGCCCACGATAGCCGTGAGCGTGCCGGCGATCGCGCCCGACTCGCCGCCGGTGACGGGGCAGTCAAACGCCATGCGGCCGGAAACCTGGGCGGCCTCGGCAATGTCGCGCGCGAGCTCGGGCGAGCTCGTGGTAAGGTCGATCAGCACCGCGCCGGGCTTGGTGCAGGCCAGCAGGCCGTCGCCCGCCAGGTAGAGCTCCTCGACCTCGGAGGGATAGCCCACCATGGTAAAGACGACGTCGGCGTTCGCCACGGCGTCGGCCGGCGTATCGGCCCAGACGGCACCGCGCTCGACGAGTGCGGCGGCCTTGGACTTGGTGCGGTTGTTGACCGTGACGGAGTAGCCGGCGTCCAGAATGTGGCCGGCAATGGGGGCACCCATGATTCCGGTGCCGATAAATGCGACAGAGAGCTTGTTTGCCATGAAACCTTTCCTTTTGGGTTGGGTGTTGTTACCAGGTTGAATACTCGGTGCCAGCGTCTGAGCTGTGAGGTGCGGGCGCTTACGTCCGCAGTGCCTGCCTACTGGCCGCGCACGCGACGGGCGATGCGGTCGGAAAGCGATGCCTTGTCGGCGCGATTCTTGCCCCAAAACGCGCAGGCCACCATGCCGGGGCCCACGTGAGAGCCGATGGTGGGGCCCACGGAGCCGCGGATGATGGTGACGTCGGCGCAGCCCTCCTCCTTGCGGATGGCTGCCTCGAACCAGTCGCCGTCCTTCTCGGCATCGGCCGTCATGATCGCGATGGGCATGGTGCGGTCGGGCACGTAGTTCTCGCGGAACGACTTGAGGATGGACTTGAGCGCCTTCTTGCGGCCGCGGTTGACGCCGATCAGCGACAGCGAGCCGGCAAGGTCGTAGGAGAGCTCGGGTTTGACGTCGAGCTTTGCCGTGAGCTGCGCCGCCGCGGGCGGAATGCGGCCGCCGGCAGCCAGCGCGTCGAAGCTCTCGAGCGTAAAGTAGCCGTGGACGTAGGTCTTGGCCTCGTTTGCCCAATCGACCAGCTGCTTGGCGGTCAGTCCCGCCGAGCGTTGGCGCACGGCCTCGAGCGCCAAGAGCGCGCCGGTCGCGCAGGGCAGAGCGTTGTCGACCACGTACAGCTCAAAATCGGGATACTCGGCGCGCACGGCATCTGCCGCCTGGCACGCGGAGTTGTAGCTTGACGACAACGCCGAGGTGAAGCACAGGTAGACCGTGGGCGTACCCTCTTTGGCGCACTCGGTAAAAAACTCGATATAGCGACCGAGCGACACGGCGGAGGTAGACACGCGAGCGCCGGCGCGCATGCGGTCGTAGAACTCCTTAGGGCTGATGCTCGACCAGATATCGTCCGTGCGCTCCTCGCCATCGATAATGAAGGGGAAACCCAGGATATCGACATCGAGGTTCGCGGCGACCTCGGGGCTAAAGTCGCAGCAGGTATCGACGACGATGCGGCAGCGGTCAGAATGGCCGGTAGATGCAGCCTTGTCCATCAAAGCGACTCCTTACGTAAAAAGGCGGCCATCCGCATGGGATGGCCGCCAACCGTTAACTCATGCAAGTTAACGTATTTTACTCGTCAAGTGTTTCGATACGGGGCTTGATGATGCCATATCCACCATTCTTACGGTGATACACCACATTGATGAGGCCAGTCGTCGCGTTCTCGAACACGTAGAAGTCGTGGCCCAGCAGATCGGTCTGCACCAGCGCCTGCTCCTCAGTCATCGGGGTGACATCGATGACCTTCTCGCGGACGAGCAGGTCGTCCTCCTCCTCGGGCAGCAGCAGGTCGGCCAGATCCTCGACGCGCTCGACCGGTGCGACATCCGCTGCGCTGGCACCGCCCTGGCGGTTGTCCACGACCTTGGTCTTGAACTTGCGCAGCTGGCGGGTGACCTTATCGGCGGAGAGGTCGATGGCGGCGTACATATCCGCACCGTGCTCGGCAACGCGAATCACCGAACCGCGGGCACGAACCGTAACCTCGACGATTGCCGGGTTGGGGTTCGAGGGGTTCTTCTCATAGCGAAGTACAACGTCGACCGTCATGGGCTCGATATCGAAAACCTTGAGCGCCTCGCCGATCTTCTCATCCACATGCGCACGCAGAGCATCGGTTACCGTCGTCTTGCGTCCAGAAACCTTGATATCCATACGTGGCTCCAATCTGCCTCGGGGACTTACTGTACTGGCTATGTACCCATTGCCGTGCATTTAATCACGCGGATTCCTAAAGACCCGAATAACGATTGCTTGATACCGCATACCGAAGTCTCGCACTTTTCTGTGGCAAAGTGCGCTATAGGAGGGGGCCGGCGGCTTTGTATTTGGTCCCGAAAATTGGCTTTGACCTGCTAGTTTTATTGGGATGAAAAAGCCGGGCTCCCCCATCGGGGAAGCCCGGCAGTGCGTGTTGAAACCGTGAAGAAGTGTCCTTTCCAACGTATAGGAGACACCACCCCTAGCAATAACTAGCTATTGAGTTTGTTAATGTCGTCGTCGGTGATGTTGCCTTCCTGGCTGGACGAGTTGTCCTCGGAGGATGCGGTCTCATTGTTGGAATCGGAGGACTCGCTGCCGGAGGACATGGTCTCACTGGACTCAGAGTCACCCGGCTGCACGTTAGCGCCCGAAACCGTCTTAGTGGTGAGGTCGTAGGGCATCGTGCCATACCAGACAGAGTGGACCGCCTCGAGCGTGCCGTCGGCCGTAATACCGTCGAGGGCATCGCTCACGGCACGGCACAGTTCGTCATTGGACGAGAGGCCCACAACACCAAGCGTCGAGGGCGCCTCGAGCGCACCGACATAGGAGATCTCGCTCATCAAGCGTGCAAGGTAGCCGCCGGCCGTGGAGTCGCAGATCACATAGTCGACCTCGCCGGACTCGAGCGCCTCAAAGCACTCGTTGATGTTGGAGTAGGTCTTTTGGTTGGCGGTGATGCTCTGTTTAGCAAGCGCCTCCTGCGAGGCCGAGGACATCTGGACACCCAGGGTGGACGTGTTAAGGGTATCGGTGGAAACGCTTAGCGACCCACCATCGCTGGTTTTACCGAACACGGAAGCGGCATCGTACAGGCAGGTGCCGAGCGAGCTAACGTCCCCGTCTGTGGAGTTGATCTCGCCGATAAAGATATCAGCCTTTTTGTCGCCGAGCGCGGAACCTGCCGAGGACGCGTCGACAAAGGCGACCTTAAGGCCCATGCGGCTTGCGAGGGCGCGGGCGGCGTCGACCGCATACCCCGTGAGCTCGCCGTCGGTGCCCTGCATGGCCTGCGGCGCATCGGAGGTATCGAGGGCGACCGTCAGGGTACCGGGAGTGACCAGGGCATCATCCGACACCGTGGGCGTGACGGTCTCGTACTCGATCTGGTCGATCGTGGGAGTCGTGAACGTAGACAGCGGGTTGAACGCGCATCCGCTCAGGCCCAAAACGGCGATGACCGCTGCGGCCCCAGCACCTAACCGAGCCGCGTGCATCAAGCTGCCCCTCACCATGTCCACTACCCTGCCTTCCGTGTCGTATACGATCCGTGCGTTGCGCGGAATATCAGATTGTTCCCACCAGCTGACCTGGTATTTGACCCCACACTTGCGCACCGGGGTGTTTGCTCGGGAGGCCGCAGCCACCTTCACGACTGGCCCGCTCGCCCGCGAGGCGGTATTGCCCCAAAGAAAGTAGAACGGACGGTGCGGCTTACATCTAGGACGCGCCATGATCGCGCCGCGCGCACGCGGTCGCTTACGTGGATCCCTTTGACCGCGTCTGTCTTGGACTAGGACGGGCATTTCGTCCGTCCGCAACCACAGCCTGGTAGGAACGTAGCGCATTATAGCTAAGTTCAAGCTAAAGTTTAAGGCTAGGGGCGTCATTCGCATCGCGAGTACAGATTTCGCAGGTCGGGACGGGCCGCACGCGCTATCTTCACTGCCACAAAACCACCCCTACCAAACACGTGCGATAGCAAGGCCATCGACTGCCGCAGCGCCGGCACGCTTGAGCTCCGCCGAGGCTGCTGCCATGGTCGCGCCCGTGGTGATAACGTCATCGATAAGCAGTAGGCGGCGGCCGTGCACGTCCTCAACCGTCTCGTACATGCCTTGGGCACGCTCGCGACGCTCCTCACGACCGAGTTCGCGCTGGTCGCCATGCCCGTACTTGACGAGGGCATCGAGCAGGGGAACACCCGACAGCTCGCAAAATGGGCGCGCAATGGCCTCCATATGATCAAAGCCACGCCGCCGAAACGCTGCCGCCGTCGCAGGCACAAACACCACCGCATCCGCACCGGACAGCACACCTCCTAAGCGTTCGGGCGCTACGACCTGGGCATGCAGGGCGGTGTCGTAGAGCAGCTCCGCCAGATACGGAGCCAGACGTCGCTCGCCCGCATCCTTGTACGCTTTAATGATGCGCGGCAGCGGATGCGCATAGACGGCGCACGCCAGGCAGCGGTCGAGCGCCTCCGCCATTGCCGAGGACGTGCCCTCGACCGAACACTCAGTGCACAGCAAATCCCCAAACGGGGCGCCGCATCGGGTACAGCTATGACGTGGGTCGATGAGCGTGAGCGCGGCCAGGCAGTCTTGGCAAATAAGCGCATCGGCGCGTTCGCAGCCGGCACATCGTGTTGGCGACAATGCCTCGAGCGCCTCGTACGTCGCGCGCTCGGCAAACGGTAGCAATTCGTCCGCAAACGGTAGGGCACCGGCACTCTGCAGACGGCTCAATATGTTCAGATGGCTCTTCAAGACACAACCCTCCCTACGCTCGATCGCAGGGAGGGTTGTTGATTCGGCGCTATGATACCCCGATGCGCTCGGGGCAAGGCGGGTTAAATCCGCTCGCGGGCGTTATTCGCCGGCGGGCGGTTGTGGTGCGGACGAAGACGGGGTCGAGCCCTCGCCACCATCCTGGCGCGGCTTGCGGGAACGACGACGGCGACGGCGCTTTTGACCCTGGTCGGCCGAGCCCTCGCCACCGCGATTCTCGCGCGGCTCGCGCTCGTCGCGAGCGGCGCCACGCGAAGCCTTGGCAGCCGCTCCCCCGCCATCCCCGGGACGACGGCGCGTGACCTTGACCTCGCCATCCGAGACCTGATCGGCCACGGAGGGCACTGAGGGCTTCTGTTGCGCGCCCGAGGAATGGCGACGGCGCGGACGCGGCGCGCGCTCCTCCTCGCCACGTGACTTGCCGCTCTTGTCGACAGGCGCATCGGAGGCCGAGGCGCCCTTGGAAGCGGCACCGGCCTCGCGAGCAGCTGCGGCGCGGAAGGCGTCCTCGCGCTCCTCGCTCGACAGATGACGGCGGCGGCGACGTGTGGGGTTCATGCCACCGCCGCGATTCTGCTGCTGGGTCTGCTGAACCTCGCGCTCGCGAGAGGCGTTCTTGCCCGCGGCTGCAACCTCGGTAGCATCGCCCGAGCCCGCGCGCTTGCGACGGCGACGGCCATCGGCCGCCCCCTCGGCCTCGGGTGTCTCGGCCTTACCGCGGCCTTTTCCGCGGCCACGGCCCTCGCCCTGACCCTGACCGGCGCGAGCATCGGATTCAGCATCGCGACGACGGCGCTTGGGCATCGACGTGCCGGCCAGACGGTCGGCACTCGACAGGCCATCGCCCACATCGACGCCGTTTTCGCGATCGAGCTCCATGAGCGCCAGGCGCATCTCGGGCGACTCGATGCGCTCGAGCACGTCGCGCGTCACGCAGTCGGGGCGGCAGTTGCAGCCCTGCTCGGCGGCCTTCTTTTTGCAGCCCTCCGAGCACGTCATATCGGCTAGGTTGACCTTAAAGACTTTGCCGTTCTCCAGGCGCAGCACCAGCTGCTCACGCGGCGTGTCATACTCCTGGATACGCGCCTTGCCAAGCGGCGTATCGATGAGCGTCTTCTTTTTGGGCGCACGGCTCTTAAAGTCCTTGTAGGCCTCGAACTCGTAGCGCAGGCAGCACATCAGACGACCGCACACGCCGCTGATCTTGGAGGAATTGAGCGGCAGGTCTTGCTCTTTTGCCATGCGAATCGAGACGGGCTCAAGCTGTCCGCCAAAGCGCGTACAGCAGAGCTCCTGTCCGCACTGGGCATAGCCGCCCACCAGACGGGTCTCGTCACGCACGCCGATCTGGCGCATATCGACGCGAATGTGCAGCGTCGAGGACAGGTCCTTGACGAGCTGGCGAAAATCGACGCGCTCCTCGGCTGCAAAGTAGAACACGGCCTTCTCGCCGCCAAACAGGTACTCGACGCCCACTGGCTTCATCTCAAGGTCGAGCTCCTTGACCAGGCGGCGGAAGTCGACCATGGCCTCGTCGCCTTGGATGGCCAGGTCGTCGGCAAGCTGCAGGTCGATGTCGCTCGCCACGCGCAGCACGGGCTTGAGCGGCTGACCGATCTCGTCTTGCGGCACCTCAAAGGGATCGGCCGTGACCAGGCCGATCTCGGTTCCGCGCTCGGTGGAGCAAATGGCATAATCGGCCTCGAGGATATCCAGATCCTGCGGATCGAACCACAGGTCGCGCGAGGCGTAGGTAAACTTAACGGGTACGACTAACGGCATTTCAGTGCCTTCCTGATATCGAACAGCATGACCTCGATGGCCAGCTGGGGAGTAACGTTTCTGGCGATGTTGCGCTCGGCGGTCGCGACTGCCTCGAGCGCCCGGGTGGCACCCGCAACATTGGTCGCGGCGGCAAGCCGACCGATCGTGTCGCGCACGTCTTCGTTCACCACGTCGGCTGCCTCGTCCTGAAGCGTCAGCAGCACATCGCGCATGAGCGTCCGCGCGCTCGCCAGCGCTTCCATGATACCCGAACGCTCGCGCGCGTTGAGTTCGCGCTTGTTGCGGTCCTCAAGCTGCTTCAATGCTCCACGCGACAGGTAGTCGGCGTTTTGTTCGAGCACCTTTTCCTGCGTGGACTTGACCTCGGCGAGCGGCGCCTTAACGGCGACGATGAGTGACTTGGCGCGGCTGAGCACGTCGGCCTCGTCGGCGACGATAAGCGACTCGATGGCGCGAACCATCTGACGGCGGGCGTCCTGGCGCTCGGCGCTCTTGAGGAACTCGATGCCACGCGTGGGGCTTCCCGCTACGGCGACGGCCATGCGGCAACGCGCAGGGTCCTGACCGGTGGCGCGGCTCACGGCCTGCGCGGCGACGGTGGGCGATACCAGCCGAAACGGCACGCACTGGCAGCGGCTCACGATGGTGGGCAACATCACGTCTGCCGAGGTGCCCAGCAGGATGAACATAACGCCCTCGGGCGGCTCCTCGAGTGTTTTGAGCAGTGCGTTGGCGGTGTTGGCGCGCAGTTGCTCGGCACGGTCGATGATGTAGACCTTGGCCTTGGCACGGATGGGCGCCAGAGGCACGTCATCGAGCAGCTCGCGGGTCTGGGCGATGAGGTAGCCCGTGGCGCTCTCGGGCGTGTAATAGTGCACGTCGGGGTGTGTATGGCGGGTGACGCGCACGCAGCTATCGCATGAGCCGCAGCCATCCTGCTCGCACAGGAAGGCCTGAGCGAGCGCCCACGCGGCGTCGAGCTTGCCCGCGCCGGGCGCGCCCAAAAACAGGTAGGCGTGCGATGCGCGGCCGCTGGCGACGGCATTGGTCAAAAAGTCGCGCACGCGCTCTTGGGTGTCGAGCTTGGCCAGCAGGCTTGCCTGAGCGGGGGCCATGTTACTCGGCCTCCTGGGCTAGCGCGGCGGCGACAGCATCTTGCGGAATGTCGAGACCGTACGCGCGAATCTGCTCGACCGTCTTCTCAAAGACTTCCTCGACGGTCGCGGTCGCGTCGATGAGCTTTACGCGGTTTGGTTCCTCGGCGGCAATGGCGCAAAATCCCTGGTAGACGCGCTCTTGGAAGGTCATGCCTTTTGCCTCCATGCGATCTGCCGCACCGCGGGCCGCCATGCGCAGCGCCGCCTGCTCGGGCGTGATGTGATAGACGAGCGTGAGCGCCGGATGCGTCCCCGCGACGGCCAGGTTGTTGGCATCGCGCACTATCTGGCGGTCGAGACCATCGGCAAACGCCTGATAGCAGGTCGTGGAATCGTAGAAACGGTCGCACAGGACCACCTTACCGGCCGCAAGGGCGGGGGCGATGACCTCGTGTACCAGCTGGGCACGCGCTGCCTCGTAGAGCAGCAGCTCGCAGGTGTCACCCATCGCCGTGTTGGCGGGGTCGAGCAGCAGAGCACGGATCTTTTCGCTGATGGCGGTACCGCCCGGCTCGCGCAGGCTCACAACCTGGTAGCCAGCGAGTTCAAGAGCGCGGGCAAGCAGGCGCGCCTGCGTGGACTTGCCGGCGCCATCGACGCCCTCGAGCGTGATAAAGCTATGTTGAGCGGGCTCAAAAGCCATGGGCGCAGCCCCTTCCTACAAGGCGCGTAAATGCGATTTATAGCAACCAAGCAATGATACCCCAGTGCTCGGTGCGTCCCCAATGGCTAAAGGTGCCTTTCCAAAGTTGCGGTGAAATAGGGACTGATTGAAGCTCTGAGACCGCCAAACAGTCCCTATTTCACCGCAACGTATGATGGGGAATTTTGGATGCTGGGTATAATCGTCGTATTGCATTGAAATGTGGCGAAAGGAGTGGCAATGTCTCGGTATTGCGCCTCGTGCGGCAAGCTTCTTGCAGATGATGCCAAGTTCTGCACCTCGTGCGGTGCACCCGTTGAGCAAACAGCCGCGAGCGATAGCCAGCCCGCTTTTGAGCAGACCGGCTCCCTTGATACGCCGCAAGCCAAGGCGGACGACCCCCTCGCCTATAGCCCCGACCCCGCCGCAGGGACCGAGGCCGTCGAGACCACGCAGCGCATACCCGTCGCGAGCGGCTCGCCCCAACAGCAGCCGGCTCCCGCATACGCGCCCGCTTCGCCACAGACCCCCGCTCCCAAAAAGAGCGGCACCGGGCCGCTTATCGCCGTTATTGTTGTGCTGGTGGCGATCATCATCGCCCTGGTCGTTTTCTTTGTGATCAAGCCTTTCGACAACGCCGCCACGCAGACGACTGCCGCGGTAGCTAAGCTGCACCATGACGTCGACGACGATGACCTAAAGCCTCTCGGCGATCCCAACAGCCTGTACGACGATGATGACGATGACGACGAGGATGGCGGCGAAGCAACGCTCTCCGAGCAGAACCTCTACCGTCGCCTGAGCGAATACTACGACCTGCTCGAAGATCTCGACAGCCAGGTCCGTGGCTGCGCGCAGAACTTCAACGGCAACTATCTGGAAGAGGATCGAACCACCCGTCAAAATCTCGCCGACGTCGCCGAGCGCACGGAGGACACCATCGAGCAGTATTACGACATCGTCGAGGACCTGGACGTCCCGACGAGCTCCAAGAACTACAGCTCCTGGAAGGACATCATCGCCCTGTACGACGACCTGGATCACCGCATTGACGCAATCTGTGATGCCTGGGAGATCAGCCTGAAATACGCCAAGCCTGCGGACCACAAGAATGAGATCGTGGCGCCGCTGTCGCGCGACAACGTGGCGGGTACCAATGACAATAAGTACCGCCTAGACTTTGAGGAGCGCTATCCCGGCGCCAAACCCGTCGAGGTGAACTAGTGCTTTGTCGTTCACGAGCCGGCAGTTAGAGACGTTCCTAAACTGCCGGCAGAAAAGGAACGTCCCTAACTGCCGGTCAAAAAAACGAGCGAGGATCATGGGACCCTCGCTCGTTTTTTGGGCACTGTTTCGACTGCGCCGTTACTTGTCGGCGGCTGCTTTCTTGGCAGTCGACTTCTTCGCGGTCGTCTTCTTGGCGGCAGTGGCTTTCTTAGCCGTCGTCTTCTTGGCCGCCGTCGTCTTCTTTGCCGTGCTCGCCTTGGTTGTGGTCTTGCGGCCGCGGGCGGGCTTCTTCTCCTTGGTCGGGCAGTCCATGTTGACGCAGATACGCCACGGACCGCGCGCCGTGTTGACCACCACGATGGGAGCACCGCACTCGGGGCAGGTCTCGCCCGTCGCCTCGAGCTTGCCGCGCGCCGGTAGCGGATAGCTCACGCCGCAATCGTCGTAGTTGGTGCAGCGGATAAAGCGCTTGCCGCTCTTTTCGCTCTTATGCGCGATCAGGTCGCCATGGCGTCCGGCCTCGGCACACACCTTGCACTCGCCCACCTTAAGGTCGGGCTCGTAGTTGGTGGGGCACGTCGGGTTCACGCAAATCTCGAAGGCCTTCTGGCGGAACGGCTGACACTTGATGCGCGGCGCGCCGCACTCGGGACACACGGCCGCCTCGCCCTCGAGCGGGCTCACCTTGACGCCGCTCGGCACCGGATAGGTCACGTCACAGTCGGGCCAACCCATGCAGCCAATGAAGCTGCCACGGGTCTTGGCGCTCGTCTTCATAACCAGGTCCTTGCCGCACTTGGGGCAGGTGCCCACGCGCGCATCGGCCGTGACGGCGTCGCTGATGGCGTCGCCGAGCTCCTGCGTATGCTTGAGCAGCTCGTCGAGCACGCCGGCCAGCAGCGCACGCGAGTGCGTCACGACATGCTCTTCGGTGTCCTCGCCGCGCTCGACGCGAGTCATGTCGCCGTCGAGCTCGCTGGTCATATCGGGGCTCGTGATGCGCGGGGCAAACTGCGTCAGCGCGTCGATGATGGCGATGCCCAGCTGGCTCGGCTCAACGGGATCGTTTTTGAGGTAGCGCACGGCGTACAGGCGCTCGATGATGCTCGCGCGCGTGGACTTGGTGCCCAGGCCGCGCTTTTCCATCTCCTGCACGAGCTTGCCCTGGCTGTAGCGCGCGGGCGGCTCGGTCTGCTTGGCCTCAAGCTTAATGTCGAACACGTCGACCGTGTCGCCCTGCTCCAGCGGCGGCATCTGCTCGTCGCGCTTGAGTCCGTACGGGTACGCCTCGCGGAAACCCGGGGTCACGAGCACGTCGCCCGAAGCCACGAACGGCTCGCCGTTGACGTCGAGCTCGAGCTTGGTGTTCTCGATGGTCGCGGGACCCATGAGCGTCGCCAGGAAGCGGCGGGCGATGAGGTCGTAGAGCTTGCGCTGACCGCCGTCGAGCGTGGACGGATCGCCCTCGCCCGTGGGATAGATCGGCGGGTGGTCGGTGGTCTCGACCTTGCCGCGCGTGGGCTTCATGGGACCAGCGAGCACCTTTTTGCACACGGGGGCCAGCGCCGGATTAATCTTTGCCAGATCGCTCACTACGGCGCCCAAATCGAGCGTCGCGGGGTACACGGTGTTGTCGACACGCGGGTAGCTGATGAGGCCCGCCATGTAGAGGGACTCGGCGATGCGCATGGTGCGGGCGGGCGAGATGCCCTCGGCCGCGGCGGCAGCCTGCAGCGAGGTGGTCGCGAACGGCGTGGGCGGCTGCTGCTTGCGGGAGCGCTTGGTTACCGCGGCGACGGTTGCCGTCGTGGCACCGTCAACGTGGCCGTACGCCGTCTCGGCAGCATCCTTGTCGGTAAAGCGCGCCGTCTTGTGCGCAATCTTAAAGCGATCGTCCTCGGCAGCGCCCTGCGCGGCGCCCATGCCACGAATCTGCCAATAGTCCTCGGGCACAAACGCCATGCGCTCGCGCTCGCGTTCGACCACCAGAGCGAGCGTCGGCGTCTGCACGCGGCCGGCAGAGCGCACGTTGCCAAAGCCGCCAAACTTGGCGAGCGTCAGATAGCGCGTGAGCACCGCACCCCAAATGAGGTCGATGTGCTGACGGCTCTCGCCGGCGTCGGCCAGGTTCTGGTCGAGCGAGACAAGGTTATCGAAGGCCTGCGTGATCTCGGCCTTGGTAAACGAAGAATACTGGGCGCGGGCAACCGGCAAGTCCGGCGCAACCTCGCGCACCTTGTTGAGGGCGTCCGAACCGATCAGCTCGCCCTCGCGATCGAAGTCCGTAGCGATGATGACGCTGTCGGACTTTTTGGCGAGGTTCTTGAGCGAGCGGATAAGCTCCTTCTCGGCCGGCAGCTTAATGACGGGTGCCCAGGTGAGATACGGCAGACTCTCGAGCTTCCAGCCCTTGATGGAGATACCGTCGGCAAGAAACGGCTTGCGCTTGGTGTCATAGGGCGGGCGCGCCAGGCCATCGGGCATGTCGGCCGGCAGCATCTCGCCGTCCTCGGTGACCGAATACCAGCCCAGCTTTTTATCGAACAGCACGCTGTCGCAAAAATCGGGCGCAAGGATGTGACCGGCAAGACCGATCGTCACGCACTCCTCGCCCTTCCACTCAAAACGGTAGATGGCGGTGTTGTACACCTTGTCCTTTTTGGGTTTACCCGTGGACAGACGCTCGGCGATCTGACGCGCGGCGTCGTTTTTCTCGGCGATGATGAGCTTCAAAAGAGGCTCCTATCTCGTGTCTCTGCGGCTACGCCCGCCCGTATGGCGGCCGATTTACGCCCTTGCTTGCTCGATCTGCCCGATGAGCCAATCGCACCAGGCATCCATGCCCTCGCCCTTGCGCGCGCTCACGGCAAACCGCGGCGCCTGCGGATTGAGGTCATCGAGTGTCTTAGTATACCTATCCATGTCAAAATCGAAAGCCGGGGCCACGTCTACCTTGTTGAGCAGCTGTGCGCCGGCGTGCTGGAAGATGCCCGGGTACTTGATAGGCTTGTCGTCGCCCTCGGGCACCGAGAGAATCATGATGGACAGGTTCTCGCCCAGGTCAAAGTCGACCGGACAGACCAAGTTGCCCACGTTTTCGATAAAAATGACGTCGATGTTATCGAGCCCAACGGCCTGGTCAAACGCGTCAACGGCCTCCATGATCATGTTGCCCTCGAGGTGGCACAGGCCGCCCGTGTTGATCTGGATGGCGGGCATGCCGGCTTCCTTCATGGTGATGGCGTCGACATCCGAGGCGATATCGCCCTCGATGACGGCACAGCGCAGGCCGGCCTTGTCACGCAGGCGCTCGTTGGTGCCCAGGATCGTGGTGGTCTTGCCCGAACCGGGGCTCGACAAGACGTTGATCACATAGGTGTTTGTCTCATTAAATCGCTGACGCAGCTGATCTGCCAGGCGCTCGTTGCGCGACAGAATCGGCGACGCGATATCAATCGTTTTCTCGGCCATACTTAGCGCTCCTTACTTTGGCCCCTTTATACCCCATCACCAGATGGCTAGCGGGCTAATCGTCGGGGGTTTCGATTTCGATACTCGCGATATCGAGCTCGCGGCCGTGCAGTAGGCGCACGTTGGCACCACCACACTGGGGACAGCGACAGTGGAAGCGATCGTGCTCAAAGACCTCACCGCAGTCCAAGCACTCGCTTTGTGGATGGACCTCCTCCACGGCAAGCTCGCAGCCGCGCGTGAGCGGGCCCTCGTCACGAAACGTCTCCCACGCAAAGTCGAGCGCCTCGCGCACGACCTCGGCCATATCCCCGATACGCAGCGTAACCAAAACGGCGCGCGAGGCCCCCGCCCCACGCGCCGCGCGAATCACTGTATCGAGTATGCCGTTGACAATGCCAACCTCGTGCATACCGATTTACTCCTCGTCGTCTTCGTCGTCCGAAAACAGGTCCAGACGGCTCACAAACAAGCCCTCCTTGCCCTCGCGCGCGGTAATGACCACACGGGCGATGGCGAGTGAAATCTCGTAGAGCGAGAGCAGAGCGCCATACATGAGGCCCAGCGTAACGGGCGAGCCGTCGGGCGTAATCACAGCCGAGCCCACAAGCAGGCCAACGTACACGTAGCGCCAGGCGCTGCGGAAGGCCGCGTAGGACACGATGTGGAAAACAGACAGGTAGAAGATGATGAGCGGCAGCTCAAACGCCACGCCAAAGCCAATCATAAAGAGCAGCTCCATGTTGACGTAGTTCTCCAGGTCGGGCAGCGCCGTAGCGACGGCCGAGGTCTCGCCGATGAGCCACTCAAAGCCCGCCGGGATGATGATGAAGTAGCAGAAGATGGCACCCAGGAAGAACAGCACCGTCGAGGCGAGCACCGTGGGCACGACCCACTTGCGCTCGTTGGGGCGAAGCGCCGGCAGGAAAAACGCCAGAATCTGCCAGATGATCATGGGCGTGCACATGACGACGGCCATCTTGATGGCCAGCGAGAAGCGCAGGCCAAAGCCGCCGAGCGTGGTGGTGATGTAGAACTTACCGTCCGGCACAAAGGAGCGGATGGGGTCTTCCAAGATGTCGAGCACCACGGGCGTGGCGAAATACAGCACGATGGCGGCGGCAAACACCGACACGACCACGATGGTCAGGCGGCGACGGAGCTCTCCCAGGTGATCGAAGAGCGGCATGCGCGCAGGTCCGATAGGCATTACTCATCGCCTCCCTTCGGGGCGTCGGCGGCAGCGGCGTCGTCCTCGGCCTCGAGCTCGCGGGCGAGCTGGTCGACGACGGCCCTGCGCTTGCGGGGACGACGGGCGTAGAGGTCAGCCGTCGTGGGCTCTGCCGGCTCGGGCTCGGACTCGGGCTCTGCAGCAGGCTCGGGCTCGACGACAGGCTCGGCGGCAGCGGCAGGCTCGGCGCCCTCGGCCTCGGACTCCTCAGCAGCACCCTCGCCCTCGGCGGCACCCTCGCTCGCAGCCTTCTCGGCAGCAAGGCGGGCACGGCGCTCGGCAAAGGTCTCCTTCTTGGCGGGCGCTGCCGTCTCGGCGGCATCCTCGTCCGCATCGGAATCGTCATCGACGGCAGTCTTCTTGGGCTTGACCGGTGCCGAAGCGGCCTCGCTCACCGGATCGATAATCTCGGACTGAACAACGGCCGTCATCTTTTCCTGCGTCTCGCGGAACTGACGGATGGCACGGCCGATCGTGCGGCCCATCTGTGGGAGCTTATCCGGGCCAAACAGCAAAAAGCCGAAGACCACGATGATCGCGAGCTCACCCTCTCCAATACCAAACACACATACCTCCAAGGCTCGATGTGAGTCGAGCCCGCACCGCGCCATTCGGCCGGAACTCGTCTATTCATTCGGTCAAGTATAGCGCCCGGACGCCAAAACGTCCGAGCGCATCACAAACATATGCCAAACGGCATGCCCTTTTGGGGGCAAAGATTATGCAGCGGTGATCGAAATCTCCTGGTCGACACCCAACAGCTGAACCACGCGCATCACCGGGGGCTGCACATTGGTGCAGCTAAAGCGCTTGCCGTGGTCGACCGCGTGGTGCGCGGCGCCCACGAGCACGCCAATGCCCGTCGAATCGATGTAGCTCACCTGGGCAAAATCGAGCTCAACGGCCTCAGTGGGCTGCTCGAGCGCCAGGTCGATGGCATTGCGCAGGCTATCGGCGTTAGAGATATCGATCTCGCCGGTTACCTTAATGGTGTAGAGCTCTGGCGTGGGGTTGGTGGAAATACCCAAATCCATGTATACGCTCCTTTGTGTATCGAAAGTGCGGATAGTACGGGAAGCCGCGCGTTAGGCGCGCTCGGCACGCGCAAGCTCGGCAGCGACAAGCTTAACGGCCAGCACCAGCACATCGAGCGCGGCCTCCAGGTCCTCGACCGTGGGATAGCTCGGCGCGATGCGGATGTTGGTGTCGCGCGGGTCCTTGCCATAAGGCCAGGTGGCACCGGCCGGCGTGAGCTTGACGCCCAGGTCGGCGCAGAGCGCGGCGACCTTCTGGGCCGAGCCCTCGGGACCATCGAAGCTTACAAAGTAGCCGCCGCGAGGGTGCGTCCAGGTGGCGCAGCCCGTCTCGCCCAGACCCTCGGTGAGCTTGCGCTCGACGGCCTCAAAGCGCGGGCGCAGGAACTCGGCATGCTTTTTCATGTGCTCCTTGACCGCCTCGATGGTGGGAAGGAAGCGCACGTGACGCAGCTGGTTGAGCTTGTCGGCACTGATGAGGCCGGCCTTCAGGCGCTTGGAGAACTCCGCGATAACCGCGGGGCTCGCACCGATAAAGCCGATGCCGGCGCCCGGGAAGGTGATCTTGGACGTCGAGGCAAAGGCCACCACGCGGTCCTCGGTGCCCGCCGCGCGAGCAAGATCGAAGATGTTGGCGAGCTCGTCGGTCTCGTCGTACAGGTCGTGCACACAGTAGGCGTTGTCCCAGAAGATGCGGAAATCGGGCGCGGCCGTGGGCATCTCGACCAGGCGACGCACGGTGTCCTCGCTAAAGGTGATGCCCGTGGGGTTGGAATACTTGGGCACGCACCAGATGCCCTTGATGGAATCGTCGGCGGCGACGAGGCGCTCGACCTCGTCCATGTCGGGGCCGTTGTCGGTCATCGCGACGGGGACGTTCTCGATACCCAGATCGGCGGTGATGCCAAAGTGGCGGTCGTAGCCGGGAACCGGGCACAGGAACTTGACCTTCTTGCCGTCGTGCGCGGCCTCGTAAGCCTCCCAAGGGTCGCTACCACATGAGCCGCAACGCCAGAACATACCGGCGATATCGTGCTCGATCAGCAAGCTCGACGAGCCCAGCACGAGCGTCTGCTCGGCGGGGCAACCCAGGAACTCCCCCGCTAGCTTGCGTGCCGAGGGAATGCCCTCAAAGCAGCCGTAGTTGGAGCAGTCGACGTTGCCGTCGTGCAGATCGGCATCGGCATTGAGGATATCGAGCATGGGGCGCGAGATGTCCACCTGGGCGGGCGATGGCTTGCCGCGGGCCATATCGAGCGCCAGGCCCTTGGCCTTGACCTCGGAGACCTCGGCTTTGAGCGCCTCGATGGCGGCATCGAGTTCGGTGGTTTCCATCTTCTGGTAGATCGTCTGCATGGGATGCGACCTTTCGCGAAGCGGTACGTTGCAGTTCGTCTAAGTATAGACCGCCACCGTCGCAACGTTATGAAGCCGTGATAGATTAAGTCCATCGCAATGAATTACGAATCGCCGCGCATGGCGGCGTGGGGCGCCCAAGGAGGCACTATGGAGTACGGATCGTTTAGGGCCGAGGAATTCGGCGACCTGCAGCGCCTGGTCGACGGACTGTTTTACGATCGCCACGCCATCGACCGCCTGGACCTGATCGTGCAGGCCGAGATCTTGGACCTGGCGCCCGATCTCATGGAAATCGTCAACTTGCTACCGCCCGGCTATTACGACCGCCAGTCGCTGTGTGACCAGCTTAACTCGGCCCTAGCCGCCCACGGCTGGGGCGCCGTCTACGGAACCGTGGAATAAGCCTCGAGGCCGGCGATTTGGCCCGCTTCCCGACCTTGGCGAGGCTTGTTTTAGGGCTTGTGGCCAAAAAAGGGCAAATATGAGTACTGTTACTTTTTTAGTAGCAGCGATTCAGGACCCAAATCGACATTTTTGCGCCCAAATTTCCTTTCCGAGGGTCGCGCGCGCAGACGTGGTGTAAGAGTGTCCTGAGGTCCGTCGCTGCAAGTCCCGATGTTACTCCTTCTTGAGACCGCGCCTCTCGACTATCTCGTCCACTATCTCCCTGGCGCG
>DBGEDL010000019.1:0-53846 GCA_048375035.1 Collinsella sp. | reverse complement strand
ACTCGAATTCTTGACGGCCTGAACAATCGTCAATATCGGTCGGAGGGGTGGCTTTGTAAAGCCGTTTGTCTCCACCCGCGTAGCGGGTGGTTTAAAGCTGGCCGCTGCGCGGCCAGCAGACTAAAGTCTTGAATAAAAAAGCGCCTCGCCCAAGACGGGCAAGGCGCCAATGGTCCAAATGCAATCGCAAGCGGTCGTATTAGTTTAACCCTACTCGAAGCTCAGCTGCTCCAGACGATCAAAGACCGTGTCGATACGGGTGAGGAAGTCCCACGGATCAAAGATCTCGTCGAGCTTCTCCTGGCTGACGGTGCAGCGCGGGTCGGCCTCGAGACGCTCCTTAAAGGTGGGGCCGGAGACACAATCCTGCACCTCGTGCCAAGTCGCCATGGCGTTCTCCTGCACAATGGCGTACGCGTCCTCGCGGGTGATGCCCGTGTCGACGAGGGCCAGCAGCACCTTGGAGGAGAAGATGAGGCCGCGGGTCTTATTGAGGTTGGCCATCATGCGGGCAGGGTACAGCTGCAGGCCGTCGATAACGCGGATGAGGCACTGGAACATGTGGTCGAGGGCGATGAAGCTGTCGGCCTGGGCGACACGCTCGGCAGAGGAGTGCGAAATGTCACGCTCGTGCCACAGGGCGACGTTATCGAAGGCAACCTGGGCGTTGGACTTCACGACGCGCGACAGACCGCAGACCTTCTCCATGGTGATGGGGTTGCGCTTGTGCGGCATGGCGGAGCTGCCCTTTTGGCCCTTACGGAACGGCTCCTCGGCCTCGAGCGTATCGGTCTTCTGCAGATTGCGAACCTCGGTAGCGACGCGCTCGCAGGTGGCCGCGGTGGTGGCGAGAACGCCGGCGAGATAGGCGTGATGGTCGCGGCTGATAACCTGCGTGGACAGCGGGTCGTGAACCAGACCCAGGTGCTCGCAGACATACTCCTCGACAAACGGTTCGATGGAGCTGTATGTGCCAACAGCGCCCGAGATGGCACCGAAGGCAACATTCTTGCGGGCATCCTCAAGACGATCCAGATCGCGCTTGAGTTCCCATGCCCAAGAGCCAAACTTCATACCGAAGGTCATCGGCTCGGCGTGGATGCCATGGGTGCGGCCGGCACAGAGCGTGTTGCGCTCCTCAAAGGCGCGACGCTTGCAAATCTCGCCGAGCTTCTTGACGTCCTCGATGATCAGGTCGCAGGCCTGAGTGAGCTGGTAGCACAGAGCCGTGTCGCCCAGATCGGAGCTGGTCATGCCATAGTGAACCCAGCGGCTGGGCTTGGGGTCGCCCTCGGGAACATCGGCGTCGATGTACTCCTTCATGTTGGTCAGGAAGGCGATGACGTCGTGGCGCGTGACCTCCTCGATCTCGTCGACCTTTGCCTTCTCAAAGTTGGCATGGTCGCGGATCCACTGGGCTTCGTCTTTGGAAATACCGATCTTGCCGAGCTCCGCCTGGGCCTCACAGGCCAGGACCTCGATCTCCTGCCAAATGGCGTATTTGTTCTCGAGGGAGAAGATGTGTCCCATCTCCGGGCGGGTATAGCGATCGATCATAGCGGCTCCTTTTTGGTTATTGGCACGTTGGTCGTAACCCAACCATTGTACCGTGCGCGCGTGCCAGTATGGGCAGCAGGCATTAACCTAACATTTTGGAATTGGAGCAAGCAACGGGACGTCTGCGTATTTGCTTCGCAAATACGCACCGGCTGCGGTCGGCATGTCCCGGACCTACGCCTATGCGCGGGCAATATGGGTTGAATCTGACACTCCCGGCTGTCTCCCATGCTCGATGGAGCGGGCAACGGGACATCCGCGTATTTGCTTCGCAAATCCGCACCGGCTGCGGTCGCCTATCGGCGCCCTTGCCTGCTCGCTATAAACGCTTCGCGTTTATTTAACGCTCGCACCCTGTCGGGTTCGAGTCCCGGCGCTTTGTTGAAAAAAGCACGGCACCGAAACGGTGTCGTGCTTTTACTTTTTTGGAGCGGGCAACGGGACTCGAACCCGCGAGTGTCAGCTTGGGAAGCTGATGCCTTACCACTTGGCGATGCCCGCATATGTGGGGGATAGTATAACGCGGTTGTCTTGTTCGATACAAGGGTGGCGATGCTTGTTTTAGCTGTGGAGATTCGTTTAAAAATCGCGTCAATTGTGGAGACGAGGACCTTTGACTTCCTGTTCACCTTATCTTCTACCTGCGCTTTTGCTTGATTGTTGTATTTGAGCTCAATTTGTCAGGAATTGGGCAAGCTTTTGGTCAGGCTCCGGTACTTACCCGCATGAACCTCGGGGGTAGCCTCGTCCTACGCGTCGCAGCCTCCCCGTGCGGCGCACGAGGGATAAGGAGCAGCCATGTCCAACGCACCCACGCACTCTGTCCACAGCGCAATCGCAACAGGTCCGCTGCTCCTGCTCCTCTTCCTGCTTTTCGGCTGTCTGGCACCGGGAACCGCATTTGCCGTCGATGGCTACGACCAACTCGGCTTCCGCACTATTAGCGATGATTGTGGGCCCTTCTTCATCGGCAAATATGAAGCTCAAGACACCTCGATTGCCTACTGCATGAACCAGGAGCGCCCCGGCCCCACCAAGCCGGGCGGCCCATGGCTCAACTTTGATCAAGGCTGGGTGTGGCTCGACGACGAGTTCGCGGCAATCGTTTGTCACGGATATCCTACTGCCACGTCGTTTGGCGGTTACCATCTTTCACCCGATCGCGCCCGCGCCGCAACCCAGCTTGCCGTATGGATGCTCAACGGCACTACCCATGTCGACGGTACCTACTCCTACACGACCGCTCAGGGCAAAACCAAGAGCGGGCACTTTACCGCCGACAATGAAGTCGTGGCGGCTGCGCGGTGGCTCCACGACAGCGCAAAATCAGGAAGCATCAAAGCCGCTCCACACCGCGCGCGACGCTATCTAGGAGCCGTATCGGGCGGCAGCAAACGTCAAGACATGCTCTATGTACTGCCGGCGGTCTCTGTTTCCTTCCAAAAGCAGTCTGCAAACGCTGCCATTACCAGCGGAAACAATACTTATCAGTTTGACGGTGCAACATTCGATGTTTTTGAGAGCGCCAGCGGCGCGCATGTCGCCACCGTCCAGATGGACAGCAACGGTCGAGCGCAGGCAACACTCCTACCCAACACGGCATACTACCTAGTTGAGACAACAGCGCCAGCTGGTTATATCCCCCTGCACGATCGCATTGCCTTTACCACGACGGATAACGGCGGATACGTCACCATTGATGAACAACCCGGCACCATTACCTTGCGCATTGTAAAGATCGACGCCGCAACGAATGCAGGCCCCCAAGTTGGGGCTTCGCTCGCAGGAGCAGAATTCGTGTGCGTATCGCAATCAACCCCTGGATGGACACAAACTCTCAGAACCGATGAAAGCGGTCGAACTACCCTCACCGATGTCCCCCTGGGAACCTTTACCATCTATGAATCGAAGGCGCCCGAGGGCTATTTGCCCTCCGGTGACAGTTGGTCTTACACCGTTGGAGCCGACCAACTCGGCGATTCAGGCGTGGTCGAGATCGAATCTCGCGTTTCCGATATCCCCATTGCGTTTGACCTTGAGATTTCCAAATTCAAGGACTACGGCAATAGCGATCAATCCGGCCTGGAGCAGCCGGCAGGAGATGTTGTCTTTGAGGTTGTCAGTAACAGCTCTCAGCAGGTTGTTGGCACACTGACTACAAACATCTATGGCTTTGCCTCCACCAAAGACCAGCCCGAAGCATGGTTCGGCACAGGCAAGCGACCAGCCGGTGTCCACGGAGCCGTCCCATACGACCGCGCCGGCTACACGGTTCGTGAGGTTCCGGAAACCGTCCCTGAGGGTTTTAAACGTGCGGGGGAATGGACCGTCGAGGCCAATCAGATTTCCGACGGCGCCGAGCTTCAATATATCGTGAACAACCACGCTCTGTCGACGCATCTCCAGATTGTAAAACGCGATGCCCAAACAGGCGCTTCTGTTCCCCTAGCCGGATTCACCTTCCAACTCCTCGACAGCAATCACAAACCTGTCTCACAAACATGCTGGTATCCAGCACATAACGTAATGGACACCTTTACGACTGACGCGACCGGCACCGTCACACTGCCCGAATCGCTCGTGCCGGGCACCTATTATGCACGCGAAACCTCGGCCAAAGAGCCCTATCTTGTCGGCGAAGAGATCGAGGTAAACATACCCACCGACATGAACCTAACGCCCGTTGCAATCGCCTCGTATTATGACCACGCCGCGATCGGAAACATCAGGATCGTTAAAACCGATGCCGTAGACGGCAGCAGCCTCGCGGGCGCCATCTTTGAGATCCGTGCTTCGGGTGATATCGTGCGCCCCGACGGTAGCATCGCCGCGCTCGACGGTGAGGCTGTCGCTACCGTCACGACGGATGAAACTGGAGAAGCACGCGCGGACGACCTCCCGCTGGGATCTGGCACCGCGCACTACGAGGTTGTCGAGACTCAAGCGCCGACCGGCTTCTTACTCGACCGGACGCACCATATCGTCGACCTTACCTATGCCGACCAGAAAACACCCGTTGTGGAAGCACGGCTTAGCGTATCCGACGATTACACCAAGGTTGATATCTCCAAGGTCGATGCAAGCGGTGAGCAGGAAGTGGAAGGCGCACAGCTCACCTTATATGGTCCCGATAAAACCGAAATAGACTCCTGGACCTCATCCGACAAGCCGCACCGCGTCGAACATCTTGCACCCGGCACCTACTCGTTGCGCGAAATGATGTCTCCGCGGACCTATGACCTTGCCGGGGAGATAACGTTTGAAATAAAGGATACGGGAGAAGTCCAATCCGTCTCGATGAAGGATGCGCCCATCGAGATCAAAGGACAGGTCGACAAGCGTCAGGAGCTTGTCCAACCTATCGAAAAGGGCCTGTTGGCCAACGGCGATGGTAAAAATCGCACCGCGACGCAAACCAATACGGACGGACTTTTCTCCTATACCATCGACGCTCGAAACGATTCAGCTACCTGGGTTGATGAGTTTACGATTACCGATGATCTTGAGTGTGCCGAGGACGATACGGCGAGATTCGTCTCAATCGAAACCCCCGTCGCCATCGGTGACCTCAACGGTCTGTGCAACGTGTGGTATCGCACGACGCCGTTGGACTCGACAGACGTCGATGAGCCGGCAAACGCGACTCTTGACGATGGGCACGAAAATCCTTGGCTTGAGTCCGACGAAGTAAAAGAGAGCCTTGGTGAGGACTGTCGCCTCGTCGATTACGACGGCTGGCGCCTCTGGAAGGCGGATGTCCCGACCACGGAATCCACCACACTAGAGGCGAAAGAACTCGACCTTGCATCCAATACCGTCGTAACGGGCATTCGCATTGAATACGGTGCGGTAGCCGCCGACTTTACGACTCGAAGCGATGCGGATTCCTGGACCCGCGATGATCTCAAAGATGAGCACGACGACCTTGACGATGCCAAAGCAATCCTTGGCACAGACGCTCGGGGCGCAGTCGTGCACATGCAGGCGACGTCGGCTTATACGCCCCAAACCGCACTCACCAACAGCGCGCGCGTCGATCTTTGCCGCAACGGCGGCGGCGATAAACTTGAGTCACATGACGAGGACCGTGTCATTCAACGCTGTACCCTACCGCAGGATCTACCGGCAACAGGATCAGTTCCCATCACCGCTTGCATCACCGCGCTTCTGACCTCGGGTGCCGCAGCCCTATGGTTCGCTCGCCTTAGGTCGATCCCAAAGAACCGCTAGCGCGATGAAAAAAGCGGGCGAGCCAGTCCCCCGGCTCGCCCGCTTTCAATCATTTAAATCGCCGTATCTACTCTGCAGACGAAGATCCACCATCAACGATTGCCTGCTCGGACTCAGGAATCCCATCGGCACCCGTGCTCTGTTCTTGCTCCACCTCTTCGCTGATTGCGGAGGCGGGGGTCGAGCCCTTCGCGCCCACGATGTAGGCCGCCCCAAATCCTAACGCAATGGCGATCAAGGTCAAAATCACGTAGACAGGCCAATGGCGCTTAATATACGAAAACACGTTGACTCCTTAGAGCTCCGTCTACGAACGGCGGATAACCTCGGTCACGACCTCGGATACCGTGGCAATGTTCGTCGGGTTGACATTGTGGGGCAGGTCGTCCTCGGTACGAGCGCAAGCCAGACGTGTGCCGTCCACGCCGGCGATGGTGAGGGCTCGGCGGCTCGCCTCGAGCGCGGCATAGGCATCGGTCTTGGCATAGGGCATCTCGAGCGCGCCACAATCGACATGGAACGACTTGCACACCTTGCTGACCAGATTCATGATGCGGCGATCGCCCTTGAGCAGCTGCTGTTCGCCCTCAACCGTCACCACCGAAAGCCTACCGGCGCCGACGGATTCAAGATTGATGAAGAAGACGCCGCGGAGCTTATCGCGATGCGAAGCCAAGAAGGCCTTCATGCCGGCGCCATCACAATCCGAGGCGCCCGTTGCCACAAACCAGATATCGTGACCGAGCAGCTCATCGTCGCCCATAGAGGCGACAGCCGAGAGCATATCTTCGGAAGAAGCGCCGTCGGAAGACGTAGCGCCGCCCTTCCAGCCATCGTTATCGTCCTCGAAATTATCCCACGAACCGATGCCGCGACCGGACTTCTTGGCATCGTAATCGTCTTCGACGCCCAGCCAATCACTCATGCTGTCCTGTTCGTTTTTCTTTTTACGACCGAACAGGCCGCCCAGGCCGCGCTTGCGAGACTTGGGTGCCGCCGGGGCGGGAGCCGAAATGGTCTCGATCGGCTGAGCGCCCGACGCAACGGGCATAGGAGGCGCAACGGGTGCCGATGTGGGTTCGGGACCCTGGGCGGTAGCAAAGGGGTCGTTGACCTGTGCAGAGGGGTCGGGAAGGTCGAACAGCGACGTACGAGACGCAACGTTTGCCTGCTTCATCGACGGCAGCGACGGATCGGGGACTGAAGCCAGCGGAGACGAGGAAGGCGCGGGCGACGGAGCCGACGCCGGATCGGGAACATTCATCTGCGGACGCGGTGATGCCTGGGAGGAAATCTGGGCCATAAGGGAATCGACCGTTTCGTCCTGGGTGGGAGCGACATCGGCAACCGTGGCACCGGAACCACTCGGGGCCGGCATGGTGAAAATCTGCGTGGAGTAAGGCCTCGACTCATCTGTCTCGGGAGCCTCGGAAACCGCAGGCACTTCCTCCTGCTCGACCTCGGTCGAATCATCTTGCTCGGCTGCCGCGTATTGCTCTTCGTCAGAGTTGGCCTCGACGGACTCGTCCTCGGCGGCATCTTGGATTTCGGCAGCATCAATGGGCTCGTCATCGTCTGCCGCGTCGCCCTGCTCATCGGAAACAGGAAGGGGCTCGGCAATCGCGGTGCCTTGCTTTTCAAACGTTATCGTGGAATCGAACTGCGCGGCATCAAACGACATGGTGCTATCGACGTGCTGCTGAGCCTCGAAAGACGTCGTCGCCTCAACAACATCCGCGGACGCCGGTTGCTGGGACTCAAAGGACGTTGTAGCTTCGGCAGCGTCGACGGGCACGGACTGCATAGTCTCGTTCTGCTCGAACTCCTGCGCTGCGCGCTCGCGTGCCGCCTCGGCTGCCTGCTGTTGAGCGATAGCCTCCTGCTCGGCAGCCTCGCGTGCGGCAGCGCGCTTCTCCTCGAAATCGTCGACAAATTTCTTGCCCTTTGCAAGCGCACCCTTAAAGAAGTTGGAAGCGCTGGCGCCAATCGAAGAGAACGCGGATGCAATATCGGCATGGGGCGTTGCCGCGGGAATCTCGGCCGAGAAATCAGTATCGCTCTCGTAAGACACGCGCCTCGGCTGTTCAGCGTAATCGTCGTCAGACTCGTCCGCAACGTCTTGCGCCGGCGCGGCGGGAGCCAAAATGTCCAGTCCTGCCGCGGGATCGATCGCGGACACCGCCTCGGGCTCGGCAACGGCAGCGGTAACCGCGGCAGACTCATCATCCACGGTGACAACGGGCGCAGGCTCGGGCTCAAACGTCGGCTCCTCGCCCTCCTCATAATCGAGCGTGCAGGACTCGGGAAGCATTCCGAGCGCACGGATGGCATCCGAACCAAAGCGGATGTTGCCGGCGGCATTGCGATAGAGCTTGGGCTCGGGCTCGGCCACGACAGGCTCCTCCGCCGGCTCGGCAGCGGGAACCTCGTCATTGAACTCTTCGGCCTGGACAGCCTGATTCTGATCCTCGGGCACGATGGCGCCAATCAGCGTCTCGTCGGCAGACGCACCCTCAAAGCCCTCGATCTGCTCGTCGAAAGCCTCGCCCTGTTCGGGCTCGGTCTGAGCGTCGGGAGCAATCGGCTGACCGAACTCGTCCTCGGCGTAGGTAGGCTCTTCATACTCGATGGTGTTGCCGTAGTCGTTTTGCTGTTGGGCCGCGGCATACTCCGCCGCTGCGCGCGCCATCTCCTCGGCACGACGCTTCTGCTCCCCAAAATAGGTATCGAACGGAACATCGTCGGGAAACTCGTTTTCGCCCTGGAAGGGAGCAACGTTGTCCATAACGCCGAGCATAGCGGCGACAGAAGACTTGTTGCACACCGCGCCGGACGTATAGGGAAGAATGTAGCGGTTAGAAATGATGTTTGCCGCGTTGGCGAGCGCAACGAGGGAAGCGAGGATCGCGACAATCCACAGCAGAACCTTGAGCGCGCCGGGGAGCGGCAGGATACGCAAGATGGCAACGGCAGCAGGGGCAACCGTGGCAACGGGCAGCAGCTTGGCGATGAGCGCACGATAAGAAGCATAGGGCTCGCGGGCGAGCAACTCAGCACGGGGAGAGTCGTAGTGTGCGACAACGACCACCGGGCGGTTGCGCGGAGACGCGAGCGGGCCCGAGGCCTTGTGGTGGGCGATGACATTTTGGCTCACGCCCGTCTTGCCCAGGCGCGAAACCACGGGGTGGCCCGTGCGTTCGAGCACGTAAAGAACGGCGCCGGCAATGGCCAGCAAGGTGCCGACCAAGCCGATGCCGCCGCCGATGCCCATCAGTAGGGCGCCGGCAAACGCAAGAATACCGGTAACGGCAAATGCCAACCTACTGGGCGCCGGGGCATTGAACTCCTGAACCTCGGGATCAAAGCCGTGGTTGCGGAAGATCTGAGCGATATCCTCGGCAGCCAAGCGCTCTTCTTCGCTGCATGCCGGCGTAATGCCGGTATTCTGCAGCAGGTGGTTAATATAGTTCTGGGTGTTCGCCATGCGCGCTCCACATCCATAATCCGACAAATAGGCCCAATGCATGCACATTAGAACCGTATATAGTCGAAAGTATACCCCGAGCGAGCGCAAACGACCGAATTCGGGCCATCTTAACGCCCCGAGCGGACAAGGATATAGCCTAATCTCCATATCGGACTAAAATCATGGCAGCAAACCACCTTCTCATGCGAGGACTCTATGACGGCAAGCGACGCGACCGCGACAATTAAAAAGGGGAATTCGGAGCCCAGTTTCGATAAAACGGCTCAGCGCATCCTCAATCTTTTCTTTGTGCTCAACAGCTCCCCCGAACCGCTGACGACCGAGCAGATCGTCTTGGATTCTGACCTGGGATATGGCTCGGGCAACATCGACTCGGATAAGCGCAAGTTTCGGCGCGATCGTGACAAACTGCTCGAGCGTGGCATCTTAATCAAGGAGGTTCGCCCCGCCGGTGCGCAGGAGACCGAGGAAAGCTCGTGGACAATCGACCGCAAGCACACGTTTGCGGCAGGCGGCCTCATCACCGCTGACGACGCCGATATCCTGCTCAACGCCATCGACCAGACACTAGCGGCCGGCTCTTCCGCCTTTGCCGCGCCGCTTGCCGATATTCGCTCCAAGATTGCCTATCTCACCGGTAGGACGACGGTGGACGAAGCACCGATTCGCCGCTCTCCCACCGTCGATGCGGTATGGAGCGCCTTTGCCGATCGTTGTGCACTGCGATTTTTATATCAGAACGGGCGCGGCGAGCAGAAAGAACGTACCGTCTGCGTCTACGGCATGTTCGAGCACGAGGGCTCGGCGTACTTTTGCGGTCTCGACAATGCCACCGGCGACATCAGGACATTCCGCTGCGACCGTATCGTTCGCGCTTGGCGTCCTTCGAAGGCCTACGTCATCCCTGCGGACTTCAATCTCAACGACTATCTGTTCTTTGAATTCGATTTTGCCGACCAACCGCCCGTTGCAGCTACGTTCTCGTTCGCCCCGCAGACGCAGATCGATATGATCAACGGCCTCACGCGCGGGCGAGGTGAGCTCGCACACACCGATGCGGGATGGACCTGGACCGTTGACGTGCGCGATCTTGAAGCCGCCGCCTCTTTTTGCATGGTCCACGCCATGGACGGCATGAGGCCCATGGCCCCCAAATCGCTCAAACAGGCGTGGAACCACCTCATCGAAAGGACGGTGCACGAGCATGCCCGTGCGTAAACTCACCAGCGAGCAGAGGCTCTCGCGCGCCATCGACATCATGGAGGCCCTCTACGCCGCCGGCGAGAACGGCATGACTCGAGACGAGATTTGCAGTCGCTTTGACATCACGGGGGCGTCGCTCGACGAGATTCTCGAGATCGTCTCGACGCTCGCGGACCGAGAATCGGGTGCACGCATCATCTGCGAATGCCACGGCGAGCGTGTGGTCCTCACCGGTGACGCCGGACGTGTGCTACCGCTGCGTCTGAGTGCCGCCGAAGGCGCTGTGCTCAACCATGAACTTGAATCGTTGGGGATCGAGCCGCAGACGGCAGCTCGGATTCGACATGCCCTTCTGCCCGAAGAGCTCGGCTATAACCAGCGCGTCTTTGACACCGTCAACCACGGGTCGCACTGGCAGCAGCTGAGCTGCGCCATTCAGGACGGTGTTCGTTGCCGCATCTCGTATCGCTCGATGGACGATGCGCGGCCACGCGAGCGTCTGGTCGACCCCTTGCGCATTACGGCAAACGGCGACCAAACATACCTGATTGCCTGGGACATCGCAGTCGATGAGCAGCGCACCTATCGCATGGATAAAATCGAGGGACTCACCCTGACGGAAGACTCCGTCGTGCCTCACACACCAGACGTTGCATCCCTCCACGATTCCCTTGCCCGGACGCAGCGTAGCGCAAAGCTCTTGATGCCATTCGATATGGCGGAGCATCTGGACTGGGCCGGCATCACCCTCATCGAGCGCAGCGGGGCAGACATGGCAACGGTAACCGTGCATTACGGCTCCGAGCGTTGGCTACTGAGCCAGATAATCGCAGCGGGCGGAGCCATCCGCATCTTGGATGACCCCACCCTGTCAAAGCGTCTGTACGATATGACAAAAACCCTCGTCTGTCCGCTTTAGCGCCGCCGCTCGTGGCGTGCGCGCCACAGTTGCAGATAGTGACCGATCTGCACCGATTCGATGCGCTGGTAGGAGCTCGTGGGCAGCGACGTTAAGAACTTCTTCCCGTAGCCCTTCGTCACCAGGCGCGGGTCGGCCAGAATCAGCACGCCGCAATCGGTCGACGAGCGGATAAGGCGGCCGGCCGCCTGCTTGACCTCGAGCACCGCCTCGGGCAGCGAATAGCGCGCCCAAGCGCGGTCTTCGCGCAGGTTGCGCTCGCACGAGAGCGGGTCCGTGGGGCTCGAGAACGGCAGCTTGGGAATGATGACGCAGCGCAGCGTCTCGCCGCTGGCGTCAAACCCCTCCCAGAAGGCCTTAAGCGCAAAAAGCGACGAGGTTGGCTCGTTGATAAACCGGTCGCGTAGGCGACGCGGAGATGAGTTGCGCTGCTGGCAGTTGAGCTCCAGACCCGCACGGGCCATCTTGGGCTCAACGCGGGCGTACAGGTCTTCCATGTCGCGCCGATTGGTGAACAACGTGAGCACCGATCCGCCCATGGCAAGATGGGCGTCGACCAGCACGCGCTCGAGCGCCGTAAGATAGCTCTCACGATCGCGCGGATCGGGGATATCGCCCGCAACGACTACGGCCATGTTCGAATCGAAGTCGTAGCTCGAGTCCAAGTGCAGCGATGAGGATGTTGAAGCACCGATGCGATCGAGGCCGACCGCATGGTTAAAGTGTTCAAAGCTTTTGGACACCGTCATGGTCGCCGAGGCAAAGATAGCCGTGTGAACCTCGGGCAGCCACTCGGTTGCCAAGGCCTCGCCAATGTCGATGCGCTCTGCGGTCATTGACTCTCCGCCGGCACGCAGCCTGCGATTGACCTGCAGCGAATACACGTAGTGCTCGTCGGTACCATCAATGATGAGTTTGAGGTTCTCGGCCAGCTCGTGCAGGCGGCGCGAGATATCACCCAGGTCGACAACAACCTCGGGCTTGTCGGCGGCGACGGCTTGCACCAGCGCGTCGATGCTCTTGTCAGCTTGTTCCAATGCGTCGATGGCAGCGTAGGCCGACGGTAAGAAATCATGCCAGTCGTCAGATTCGCGCAGCTCGGGGCCAATCCATAGATTGGCATTGTCATAGCCCCCACGCGCACGGCGGCCGAGCTCGCGAACGCCATCGAACACGTCGGCGATTGCCATGCTCGCGCGCGCAACCGTCGACGTCGCCTTGGCAGTAAGGCCCAGATAGAGCGTAGAGCCCTCGGAGGTTGCCAAATCACGGGAAACCTGGCTTAGCGCGCCGGTGCTCGAGCCACCCAGGCGCTCAAACAGAACGCGCGATTCATCCGCCGACACCACGCGCGCCCACTGACGGCGCGCCTCGCGCTCGATGGAATGGGCCTCGTCGATTACCCAATGACGAATCGGAGGCAAAATCCTGCCCTCGGCCGCGACATTGCGGAACAGCAGGGAATGGTTGGTAACCACCACATCGGCATGCGCCGCACGACGGCGAGCGCCGTGGACCAAACATTTATCAGGGAAAAACGGGCAGAGGCGACGAGCACACTCGCGCGAGGCCGTTGTAAAGTCGGGACGGTTGACACTGCGCCACCGAATGCCGAGCGAGTCGAGGTCGCCATCGGCTGATTGGCAGACGTACGCCATAATGACCGCGACCGCCGCGAGCGTGTCCGCCGGATCGCGCTTGGTGGTGATCTCGACCTGGCCGCGGCTCATGCGCTCGAGCTTGCGCAGGCACGGATAGTGGTCATACCCCTTGAGAGCGCAAAACGACAGACCACCGTCCAGTTGCTCGGCAAGTTTTGGCAGCTCATGGTACATGAGCTGGTCGGCAAGATTGTTCGATTTGGTCGCAATACCAACCGTGATGTTGTTACGGCGTGCTGCCTCGGCAAAAGGCACCAGATAGGCCATCGATTTGCCGACGCCTGTGCCTGCCTCAATTACTCGATGAGTGCCCGTGACCAGCGCATCGCGGACCTCGAGCGCCATCGCGATCTGCTCATCACGCGGCTCGTAGGTGGGATACATGCGATTGACCAGGCCACCTGGCGCATAGTCTGCCTCAATCTCCTCACGACTCGGCATCTTGAGAACCGGCAGTTCATCGGCGTCCACCCGATCGTCGGCGCGATCGGCCTTGAGAACGTCAGCACGAGCGGCGCTGAGAGAGAAGATAGAACCAGGGTTCTGCCCTGCCAAGAATGAGAAGATAGGACGATAGGACCAAGGCACGTCCGGATGCATGTCGGCTAGGCGCGCCATGAGGCCCTGGGGCAAGTCGGTGAGCGCCACGAGCAACACGCGCCATACGCCACACAGGGCGTCGACGTCGGCATTGGCACGGTGTGATACCGAATCGCAGCCAAACAGATCGGCCATAAAAGACAGCTTGTGCGAGGCCAGGCGCGGAAGCGCGATGCGCGACAGCGCCAGCGAATCGATCCAAATATCGCTCACGTTAACGCCGCCTTTGACCGACTCGATAAACGAGCGGTCGAACGTGGCGTTGTGTGCGATCACCGGGCAGCCACCGACAAAATCGGCGAGAGCGGCGACGGCCTCAACCGCCGACGGGGCATCTGCCACATCGGCATTTGTAATGCTCGTGAGCTCGGTAATCTCGGCGGGAATCAGCTGCTTGGGATGCACGAAGGTATCGAAGCGGTCGACGATCTCGCGGCCCGAAAGACGGGCCGCCGAGATCTCGATCAGCTCGTTGTCCTGCACCGAAAGACCCGTGGTCTCGGTATCGAGGACAATCACATCTTCCTCGATAAGGCCGAAGGACTGCGTTTTGGCGCGGTCGGCAAGCGTGGCATAGGAGTCGATGACAAACTGCGGCGTTCCTGACGAAACCGCGTCCTCGATTAGCATGCAATGCCCGCTCGACGAAGGCCCATACGGATCAGGCTGTCACAGACCTGCGGGAACGTCATGTCGTCGGTGTGGCGGATCTCATCCGGATACAGCGACGTATCGGTCATGCCGGGAATCGTATTGGTCTCGAGGATAACGGGGCCGTCCTCGCTCACAATAAAGTCGCTGCGCGAGATACCCAGGCAACCGAGGGCCTTGTGAGCGGCACAGGCAAGTTCCTGAGCGCGAGCGTAATTCTCGGGTGAAATCTGCGCCGGAATGCGATGGATATCCGTAGGGTCGACATACTTCACGTCCAGATCGTAGAACTCGCAGTCCTCGGGCTTACGAATCTCGACAATCGGCAGGGCGCGCACGTCATCTTCGCCGTATACGCCGACGGTGATCTCGGTACCCTCGATGCACTTCTCGACCAGCACTTTGTCGCCGTACTCAAACGCCTTGGCGATTGCCGCGGGCAGCTCGGAGGGCTCATGGACCAGGGAAATGCCATAGCTGGAACCGTTGACGGCCGGCTTCACAAAGCAGCGCTCGCCACAAACCTCGACGATATGATCGATATCGACTTCATCGCCCACCTCGAGCGCAAGGCCGGGGGCAATGGGAATGCCCGCCTTGGCGTATAGGAGCTTAGAGACCTCCTTGTCGGCACCGCAGGCGCTGGCAAGTACGCCCGAGGCCGTGTAGGGGATACCCAGGGTCTCCATGGCACCCTGCATGGCGCCATCCTCACCGCCGGCGCCGTGCATGGCGATAAATGCCACATCGAATCCGCCGGTCGCCATGGTTACCATAAAGTCATCAGCGGCCGTGTCAAGCAGCTCCACCGAGGTGTAGCCGGCTTCCTTCAGTGCCACCACAACGTTCTTTCCCGAATCGAGCGAGATCTCGCGCTCGGCGGAATGACCGCCCGCCAAGACCGCTACGTGCATGTTCTCTAGGCTTTTACCCGGCATGGGCAGACTCCTCCTCTATAATTTCTGCAGCTGATACCATATTGTAGCGATACCCTCTACGTTTCCCCAAAATCGAAAGGCTTCCATGAATCCCAGGACTAAATCTCAGGACATTCGCGACTTGAGCCAAAACGATATTCGAGAGCTCGTGGCCGAACTTGGCCAGCCCGCCTTCCGCGCGAAGCAGCTCATCGAATGGGTCTTTGAGAAGAACGTTTGTTCGTTTGACGATATGACCAACCTTCCCAAGGCTTTCCGTGAGCAGCTTAAAGAGGCTTTTGCCTTTGATACGCCGACTGAACTCACCAAGCAGGTTTCCAAAGATGGCTCGCGCAAGTATCTGCTCGAGTACCACGATGGCATTTCCGTCGAGACTGTCGGCATGCCCCGTCGTAACAAGCTTTCCGTCTGCGTTTCCACCCAGGCAGGCTGCGGCATGGGCTGCGCCTTTTGCGCTACCGGTCTCAACGGCCTCAAGCGCTCTCTGACCGCTCAAGAGATCGTCGACCAGGTGCTTCATGTATCCAACGACTTTGGCGAGCGTGCCACAAGCGTTGTCTTCATGGGCCAGGGCGAGCCGTTTGCCAACTACGACGAGGTTCTCAAGGCACTGCGTATCCTCAACGACCCCGATGGCATCGGTATCGGCGCTCGTCACCTCACCGTCTCTACCAGCGGCGTTATTCCCGGTATTCGCAAATTTGCCGATATCCCCGAGCAGTTCACGCTTGCCGTTTCCCTGCATTCCGCCATCCAGTCGACGCGCAATAAGCTCATGCCCGGTGTTAAGAAGTACACGCTGCTTCGCCTTCACGAAGCGCTTCAGCTCTACACCGAGAAGACTGGCCGCCGCCCGACCTATGAGTATGCCATGATCGAAGGCGTCAACGATACGAATCCCGAGATGCAGGCGCTCTGCGACTTTTGCGAGGGAACGCTGTGCCACGTTAACCTGATTCAGCTTAACGACATCGAGGGCAGCCCGCTCAAGCCGTCGCCGATTCATAAGGTTGAGGATCTTCAGCGTCGTCTTGAGTCCCGTGGCATCGAGACCACGATTCGTAACTCCCGTGGTAACGATATTGACGCCGCTTGTGGACAGCTGAAGCAGCGCTTCAAAGTTCAGAAGAACGCATAGGGGAGTCGCACCCCAATACGTTTCATGTGAAACATCGAACGGCCCCGGTTGCAGGATATGCAACCGGGGCCGTTTCATTTATTGACCTCAATTTTGGACCAGCTGCTACCTTTCCCATTTTTTACGGACAAAATAAGGGGCCCTTGTCTCATGAATCAGACAAGGGCCCCTCAAAATATGCAGGGTAATTGTTAGGTACCTAATAGCCTACATTTTCCCATTGGTTTCTAACCCAACCTTGATTAATCTTAGGATTTTTCGTTACCTGAGCAGTGCGCATGGCAACATCTTCTGTCATAACATCCATTTTCTTCTTGGATGTATCAACGATATCTTGCGCGCCACGAAGCAAACGACCTCGAAGTTCATCGTCTGTCGCGATCTTATAGCCAGCAAAGGCACCAGCCGCGACAGTCGTCACCAATGCAATCGCAGTAAAAATCTTATTCCTCATCTTGGACTCCTTGATCAAACTGAATCATTTCACCAAGAATACGAGAGAGCTCTTCCTCGTCTTTAAACTCAATCTCAATCTTATTCTTTCCTCGCGAGCTCTTCACACGCACGTTGGTATTAAATACCTGACGAAGTACACGCGCAGCCTTTTTAAAAGACTGAGGCGTTGCAGGCCGCGGCGTCTTAGGTGTCTCTCCGGCAGAAAACAATGGAGCAAGATTTTCTGTCGCTCTTACGGAAAGGCCCTCCGCAACAACCTTCTCTGCAAGTCGAATTCGAGCATCCTCATAGGGAACTGCAAGAATCGCACGTGCGTGACCAGCAGTAAGTTTACCCTCAAAAATCATCTGCTGAACTACTTCGGGGAGATCGAGAAGGCGCAGCGAGTTTGTAATTGCAGAGCGTGACTTGCTTACGGCCTTCGACAATGCCTCTTGGGTCATACCGCTAGCATCGATGAGCTGGCGATAGCCCTTAGCCTCTTCGACGGGATTCAGATCAGAACGCTGAAGGTTTTCGATAAGAGCAAGAGCCAGCATCTCTTCATCATTAACATCTTTAATGATGACCGGCAGCTCCTCAAGACCAGCAAGCTTTGACGCCTGGTAACGACGCTCACCAGCGATGATCTCATAGCCGTTTCCATGCTTGCGAACCAAGAGCGGCTGCAGAACGCCATGTTCTTGGATTGACTCGCTCAACTCGCGAAGTTCAGTTTCATTAAAGTGAATTCGCGGTTGATTAGGGTTGGGAACGATATCCTCAATAGGTAGTTTTGTTTCAGATACGGCATTTGAAGCAGATGCGGCAGAACCACCGGTCTCATACTCAGCCTCTGAGACCAAAGCATTGAGTCCGCGTCCCAATCCACCACGTTTCTTTGCGCTAGGCACGCTTGATCACCTCTTTTGCAAGGTTCATATACGCTTTTGCACCCTTGTTTTGAGGTGCATAGGTAATTACCGGTTCTCCAAAAGACGGGGCTTCAGAGATTTTAACAGTACGGGGAATCAGCGTCTTAAACGCCTTATCACCAAAGTACGATTGAACTTCCTCAACAACCTGATTCGACAATGAAGTACGTGAGTCATACATGGTCATAAGCACGCCATAGGTGTCTAAGCCCTTGTTCAGACGTGATTTGACCATCTTCATTGACTCAAGCAGCTTCGTAACGCCCTCGAGTGCGTAATACTCACACTGGATTGGAATCAAAACGCTGTCTGCTGCGGTCAAGGCATTGATAGTAAGCAGGCCGAGCGAAGGAGGACAGTCAATGAAAATAAAATCGAACTCGTCCTGAATCGGCTCAAGCAAATCTTTGAGGCGGGTTTCACGAGCAATTGCGCTTACGAGCTCAATTTCGGCACCTGCAAGCTGAATCGTAGCTGGAATTATGAATACCTTTTTGCAATTTGTATCAAGAACAAGCGATTCTGCCGGCACATCATTCAACAATGCATCATAGATGCAGTGATCAAGGTCTTCTTTTTCAATTCCAAATCCACTGGTGCTGTTTCCCTGCGGATCAAAATCGACAATCAGTGTCTTACGACCCTGCTCACCCAGTGCTGCTGCAAGGTTTACAGCCGTCGTTGACTTACCGACGCCGCCTTTTTGATTGATGATTGCAATGATACGCGTGTCTTTTGCGCTCTTAGAACGCTTAACGTCGCGAAATCCCACGGTCCCTCCTGGTGTGTATTAAAGCTGTCAAACGGAGGATGTTTCACGTGAAACATTCCGATTCGATATCAACCGCCATGTTTCACGTGAAACACTGCAAGTTGTTAGTATCCATTATGTTTCACGTGAAACATCTAGGCAAGCGGATTCTTCTTTGCCATGCCATTTGCACGAGGCAACGAAACGGATGCTGGATGACTCTTTTTAAGAACAATGAACTCCCTGTGGCCCAAGCCCTCAGGCAAATCGGTTGCGTCATTCAGAAGCAAAGTGAAGCCGCAAATCCTAGCTGCTGACATGCCAGAAGCAAGCTCCTCATCCGAAGGATTACCCTTGGTGATAACAAATAGCCCTCCATCCTTGAGGAACGGAGCTGCATACTCAACAAGAATCGGTAGTGGAGCCAGTGCGCGGGCAGTTACGACAGAGAACTGCTTCTTATGGCTTCGAGCATATTCTTCAAGGCGATCATGAACCGCATGAGCATGTTTCAATCCAAGATCATGAACAAAAGAATTGACAGCATCAACCTTCTTGCCAACGGAGTCAATAAAAGTAGCTTTACGATGCGTGGTTATAGTTAAAGGAATACCAGGGAAGCCCGCACCTGTTCCCATATCGAGCAAAGCTCCCTCAGGAGCCTTATTGATATAAGGGAGCAAAACAAGAGAGTCGAGGATATGTAGTACCGCAGCATCTTCTATGTTAAGAATACGGGTGAGATTGGTTATCTTATTTGTTTCCAGAACCAAATCCAAATGCTGAATACATTTCCTCAGCTCAACATCAGTTATGCTCAAGGAATACTCTTTGCAATAGGAAGTTAGATGACTCAACATCTCGTCAGCCTGCTGATCAGTAAGTACTAACAACGAAAGCTCCTTTCTGACAAAAATCAGTGTATCGAGAACTTTTGACAAAAAAAGGGGACGTGGAAACCACGTCCCCTTAGCATAAGCTCGAGTAGATTATCGAGCAACAATCACCACATGGCGATCGGGGTCAGAACCCTCAGAATGAGTATCGACGGCGTCATTGCCACGAAGTGCAATGTGAACCAGTCGGCGCTCGTAGGCATTCATGGGCGGAAGCGAAACACTCTTATGAGTGCGGATGGCACGCTCGGCAGCAGACTGAGCCATGGAGGCAACCTTATCCTGACGGCGGCTCTTGTATCCCTCGACGTCTACTACAACCGGATACCTAAAGCCGAGCTTGCGGCTCACCAGCAATGAGAACATAACCTGAAGGGCATCAAGGGTGCGACCATGACGGCCAATGAGAACAGCAAGGTCGGGAGCCGTTACATCCAAAATCAGCTCACCCTCGTCGCCCTCATACTCATCGATAGGAGAGTTGGCGGCATCGAAGTGCGAAAGGATGGAACGCAGGATGGAAATCGCAACATCGGCAATGGTGTCGAGCTCCTCATCGGTCAGCTCTTCACCGGCCTTGTAGCGCTGTGCAATCTCGGGATAATCGCCCGCGACCTGCGGGGCAACCTCCTCAAGCATATCCTCGATGATCTCTTCAGACATAACGTACTCCAAAAGTTAGGTACCTAAATAAGATTGATATCCCACTACTTCTTCTTGTGCGGGCGCGGCTTCTTCTCGCGACGAGTGACCTCAACCTGCAGCGGCGCGTTCTTAAGACGCTCCTCCTCATCGGCCTTCGCCTTGTCGATGACCTTCTGCGTCACAAAAATCTGCTGGATAACCTGCCAAGCAGACGAGACGTCGTAGTACAGCAGAACACCAACGGGAAGGCTCCAGCCCATCCAAAGCATCATGACCGTCATGACAACGGCCATCATACGCATGCTCTGAGCCTGCTGGCCGGTCTGGTTGCGCGACATATAGAGCTGCGGAATCAGGGTCAGGACAGCGAACAGGATCAGGCAGACCAGCGCAGGCAGCGCGACCATAAAGCCATCGGCAAAGGAGGCACTCGGCGTGGTGGTCAGGTCGGGCAGAATATTAAAGAACGAGAACGTGCCGTCGTTAAAGTAGTCCGGCAGGTTGCGCAGCAACGTAAACAAGGCGAACAGGACAGGCATCTGGATCAACAGCGGCAGACAACCAGCCATGGGGTTGAACTTGTTCTCGCTGTAGAACTTCTGCATCTCCTCGGCCTGACGCTGGGGATCGTCGGCATAGCGCTCCTGGATCTCGAGCATCTTGGGCTGCAGCACCTGCATGCGAGCCGTCGACTTGGTCGACTTGAGCATAAGCGGCGTCAGCAGCAGACGGATGATGACCACCAGGATGATGATGGACAGGCCCCAGTCGACCGCAAAGGTCTGGATGAGCTTGAGCAGCTCGAAAAGGATGTTAACGATCCAATCCCACATGTAAGTTTTCCTCCGATAGCGAGTGCCCGCTAGGGCACAGGGTCATAACCGCCGACGTGCAGGGGATTGCAGCGAGCGATGCGCCTCACGGCAAGCCAGCAGCCTCTCAAAACACCGTACTTCTCAATCGCCTGGACGGCGTATTGCGAGCACGTTGGGTAATAAATGCAGGCGTCAGGCAATAAGGGCGAAATAACCTGTTGATATATGCGAATAGGAGCGATGGCAACACGTCGCAAAACGTGATTGCTCATCGCTCCTCCCCGGCAACGCCGGCGCGTTTCATAAGCGAACGCAATGCATTGTCCATCTCCTGCGGCGAGGAAACCCTCGTCTTGGGAGTTGCGAACAAGATGATGTCATAACCCGCAACGGGAAATCCACAGCTGCGGGCGGCCTCGCGCATCACACGCTTAGAACGGTTGCGCACGACAGCACAACCGAGCCGTTTAGCACCAACGAAGGCGACCCTTCCGGAGTCGCCTTCGCCAACCGATTCACATATGGTCATTCGAATCAGAGGGTGATTGAAACGACGCCCCCGACTGAACACATGCTCGAAATCTTGCCGAGACTTAATAGTCTTCATGCGAGATGTGTGTATCGCTGCTAGACAGTGAGACGCTTGCGGCCCTTGGCACGACGACGGGCGAGCACGGCACGACCACCCTTAGTGGCCATACGGGCACGGAAGCCATGGGTCTTGGCACGCTTACGCTTATTAGGCTGATACGTACGCTTCATCTTAAGTTCCTCCTGCTGCATTTCGAGTGTCCGCGGGGGCGCGGACGCAGATATAGACACGTGAGCTTGAAGATTGTAGGGAAATCGATGTTCAAATGTCAAGAAATCAAAGGTAAAAGGTTGCGCAGTTCACACGGTTCCCCCATAAGCCGAGCTCGATTTAGCGGTGCATGGCAACTTTTCACGATATTTCATCGAGTTTTCAACAGGTCATGTTGGCAATGTTGAGAACTTTTCGTCCGTTTTCCAGAGTTTTCAACAGGTTTTGAAAAGTTGTCGAAAGATGAGAAACATTGCACGGTGAGCTACTATTTGTTCGAAACCTTTTGAAAGATTGCGAGCGGCATGTCTGACGACTTTTACACCATGGTCGATTCCGGAGACCCGGCACCCGACAACGAGCACATCACCGGCGTGCGCGAAGAGCGTAAGGAAGGCGAGCAGACGACCACGCAGGCGCCAAAAGCCATGTACGCCGCGCGCATCGCCGTCTATGACGACATGCTGTCGACACCGCGTGTGATCGTCATTGATCCGCAAGATGTCCGCACGTATTTGGAAGAGACGACCAACACCGTCTACCAGTGCATGAAAGAACAAGGTGGCCATATCTCGCTCATGGTCATCCGCGAGATTGTCGAAAACTTTATCCACGCGCACTTTGCCGAGCCCATCATCTCGATTCTGGACGGCGGAGACACCATCCGCTTTGCCGATCAGGGGCCCGGCATCGACGACAAGGAGCGCGCTTTCGACTTTGGCGTTACCAGCGCAAACAGCAAGATGAAGCGCTACATCCGTGGAACCGGAGCAGGGTTTCCCATGGTGCAGGAGTATTTGGAAAACGCCGGCGGTGCCGTATCCATCGAGGACAATATGGGCAACGGCACCGTGGTTACGGTAAGCCTGAATCCTAAACGCGTGCAGGAAATCGAACGCGCCGGCGGACGCGGCGCTGCCGTGCGGCCCGAGACGGAGCATCCCACATATCCCCTGCCGGGAGCTTTTGCGCAGCAGCCCATGGCAACGCAACAGATGCAGCGCCCCGTGGGACAGATGCAGCAGCCCGGAATGCTTCCTACACAACAGTCCCAGGCGGCATCGATGTCGATGCCGTCAAACGCGCCAGAGGCCATGCCGCTGGCGGATCAGGATGCAGCAGCAATGCAGCAGGCGACGGGGGCACCGGGCGGCCAGCAAATGGGCTATCAGCCGTACCAACAGGGATATCCATATCAGCAGATGCCGCCACTGGGGTATGGCCAGCAGTTCCCACAGCAGTACCAGCAGGGATATCAGCAGCCGTACCAGCAGATGCCGCAGCAGCAGTACAACCCCTGGGCCCAGCAGATGACCCCGCAGCCTTACCAACAGTGGCCTCAAAGTTTTCAACAGCAAATGCCGCCGATGCAGGGTTCTCAACAACCAGCAGCTCAAATGATGTATCCTAATGCAGCAAATCAGTATGCGCAGCCACAACCGGACGTGTTCGTAAGCGATCGCGGCAACGCCGCACTGGGCTATCTGGCACAAAATCAAGCGTGCGGTGCTACCGATCTGGCGAGGGCGTTTGGAAACTCGGCCCCCACTTGGTCACGCACACTCAATGACTTGGCGCAGGCCGGCTTGGTCATCAAGCATGGCCAGAAATACCATCTGACCGAACTCGGCGCCGCTCGCGTGCGAGCTCAGAGCTAAAGAACGGGAGAGACAGTGGACGAGGAAGCAAGCATCATCCTGGGGGATGCCATCGCCTTTTGCCAGCGCGACGGCCAAGATGCACGCCTCATCAACATGCTGGGGCAATCGCGCGCCATAAGCCTGACCGAAGATACGCTCACGATCGAGGCCCCCTCGCGCTTTGCCATCGCGCAGCTCAAAAAGCATCAGCCGACTATTGAGGCCTATCTGGAAGAAATCGCCTTTGCACCGATTGCGCTCGACATCGTGGCACCGCAAGGAGCCGTGGCGGAATCCGCTGCCGCGACGGCGCCTGCCGCGGCTCCCGCTGCCTCCCCGGCGGTGCCGGCCTCCGCAGGCGACGTGCCGACAATCGAGCACCAGCACAGCGATGTTTCCCGTGAAACCATGGCACCGTTGCCTACCGCTGCGGCGTCAACGAACGCACCCGTCACGCACATGCCTATCGCTCACGACGCAGCGGCGGGCGCGGATTCGGGCATTGCAATCAAGAACACGCTCTCGGCCGATGACTTTCGTCGCATGATGAACCAGATGAAGGGCGGAGCGCCGACTAAGTCCACGCAAGCTGCGACCCCCGCTTCACCCATGCCAGCACCGACCGTACCGGCCGAGCAGAATACGGATGGAGCCCCGCTCGCCGCGAACTCAAAATTTACCTTTGAGAACTTTGTCTACGGCCCCGAGAACAGCCATGCCTATCGCTCGGCACTCAAGTTTGCCGCCCTCGCGGACGAGCGCGGCACGTGCACATCACTGTTCATCTACGGCAAATCGGGCCTGGGCAAGACGCACCTACTGCTTGCCATCAAAAACGAGCTCGCCGAGAAGTCGCCCGAGATCAAGGTCAAGTATGCCAACTCCCAGGCATATCTGGACGACCTGATGACCGAGTTCGACCGCCAAAAGAAGAGCAACGCCCCTATCATGCAGGCATACCACGGCGTGGACGTGCTCATCATCGATGACATCCAAAACATCATCGGCAAGCGCGCGAGCGTGGACTACTTTTTCCAGCTCATGGACGAGTTCATCCGCAACAACAAGAAGGTCGTCATCGCGGCAGACCGCGCCCCCAAGGACCTGAGCATGGACGAGCGTCTGACCAGCCGCTTCAACGCCGGCATGCTCTGCCTGGTCGCAGAGCCCAGCTACGAGATGAAATACAAGATCTTGCAGCGCTATTACGAGAACACCATCGTCGCCGCTCCCGAGGCAGGCGACGACTCGCTGCTGGCGGCCTATGGGGGCGACGGCGGGCACCTGACCGACGAGCACTTTAAACACATGGCCGAGGTCTCGGGCACCAACATCCGCGAGCTCGAGAGCTTTTGCGAGCGTTGCGCCGGCGAGGCGGGCGACCGCGAGCGCGAGGGCGGGGAGCTCACCTTTGACGATATCGACGCCATCGCCAGCCAGTACTTCGACACATCGGCCAAAAAGATCAACGTCCAGACGGTTCAGTCCGTCATCGAAGAGCAGTACGGCGTGACGCACGAGGAGCTCATCGGCCCGCGTCGCAACGCCAATATCGCCAAAGCACGCCATATTGCCATCTATCTGGCCATCGAGATGTGCGAGATGACGACCACGGCGGTGGGCGCCGAATTTGGCAACCGCAACCACTCGACCGTCAGCACGAGTTACAAAAAGGTCCAGAAGATGATCCAGGAAGACCGCACCGTCACCGAAGACCTCAAGTCGCTGCGCGATAAAATTACACTGCGCTCGTAGGGAAATAGAGACACCTGTTGAAAACTTGTCGAAACCACGGGCATAAGGTGTCTAAAACCCAACCCGCGGTGATGAAAAGTTTTGCGCAGGTTTTGAACGTGGAAAACCACCCCTGTTGCACACAGGTTGCTGTCGATTCTCTTTCTGGGTCTGACCTGCGTCTTTGGGAGTAATCAACAGTTTCGTCAGTGCTATTACTATTATTAAGATATTTATATCTATAGAAAGGTATTAAAAGATGAAGTTCACCGTCAGCCAGAGCTCGCTTACACAAGCCATCGGCGTCGTTATGAAGGGTGTCGCTTCGGCATCCACCCTCCCCATCCTGTCGGGCGTGCTCGTTAAGGCCCAAGACGGCATCTTGGAATTCCAGACCTCTAACTACACCATCTCGATCCGTCATCGCATCGCGGCGCATGTCGAAGAAGAGGGCGAGATGGTTATTCCCTGTAAGATGCTCTCCAATATCACCAAGACCCTCCCCGATGCCCCGGTCACCTTTGAGCTGTCCGAGCGCCAGGTGCTGATTGGTTGCGAGAAGAGCTCTTTTAGGCTGAACACGCTCGATGCCAATGACTTCCCCGAGTTTCCGGCCTATGCCATCGAGAGTGCCGTGGAGCTGCCGACCGATGTCTTGTCCGAAATGGTCGGCCGCGTGTGGCGCGTCACCTCGACCGACAAGGCTCGCCCCATCCTGGGCGGCGTGCACATGAAGGTCGAGAACAACACCGTACGCCTGGTAGCGACCGATTCCTTCCGCTTGGCCGTGTGCGATACGCAGGTTGAGACCTCGACCCTCGAGGGCTCCTTTGAGCTCAACGTTCCGGCTGACGCCTTTAACGACGCGCTGAACATCATGGCCAGCCAAGCGACCATCATGATCGGGGCTACCGACACCCAGGTCGTCTTCGAGGCCGGCAACACCACCTACGTGTCGCGTCGCATCGAGGGCGTGTACCCCAACTACAAGCAGCTCATCCCCGATTCGTGCGTGACGAGCGTCAAGATCGACGTCGCCGCCTTTAACGCCGCCCTCAAGCGCGTGGCCGTTATCGCGAGCGCCAACCCCGCCGTCAAGTTCGAGATCGATGTCGAGAACGGGCAGATGGGCCTGTCCTCCATTTCCAATGACCAGGACCTTGCGCAGGAGACGATCGATGTCGAGGCCGAGGGCGAGTCGGGTACCATCGCCTTCAACTACCATTACATCTTCGGCTGCCTCAATGCCCTGTCCAAGGAGAAGGAGATCGCGCTGGAGCTCAAGAGCTACTCGCAGGCGGGCATCTTTAAGTCCTACGATAAGATCAACTACCTGTACCTGGTCATGCCGGTCCGCATCTAGCGCTGCGCCATGACCATGTTCGCCCGCGATCTTTCCGTCGCGCACTACCGCAGTTTCGATAGCTATCGCCTTGCCCTGGACGAGGGCGTGACGATACTTGCGGGACCCAACGCGGCGGGAAAGACCAATCTCATAGAGGCGCTGCAGCTGCTGACGAGCGGCGCCTCGTTTAGGCATCCGACCGCAGCCGAGCTCGTCCATGACGGCGTGGGCTCGTGCAAGATCGAGCTGAGGCTCGAGGGCGACGGCCGCGTGCTTGATATGGGATTGAGCGCGGAGGACGGTAAGCGCTCGTTTAGCCGCAACGGCAAGAGATGCTCTGCCGCCGGTGTGCGCGGAGTTCTGCCGAGCGTGCTGTTTTGCCCCGACCATCTGGACATGGTTAAGCGAGGCGCCAGTGTGCGTCGCGCCGCCCTCGATGACTTTGGCATGCAACTGAGCGCACGCTATGCCGATCTTGCGAGCACCTATGGGCGCTGCGTGACCCAGCGTAACGCCTTGCTCAAGGAGACCTGGTGCTGCCGCGAGATGCTCGGCGCGTGGAACGATTCGATTGCCCGTGCGGGCTCGGCCCTGCTCGTGCACCGGTTGGCCCTGCTCGACCGGCTGGCGGGCCATGTGCACACTGCCTACGGGCAAGTGGCGTCAGGTGAGACCGCCAACGTGACCTATGCGTCCACGCTGGGGGATTTGCCCCAGGTCGAGGATCGCGAAGAGCTGAAGGGCTGGGCGTACGAGCGCATGCTGGCTGCCCTTGATGAGCACGCCGACGAGGAAATTCGCCGCGGCGTGACGTTGGTGGGACCGCATCGCGACGAGATTGAGTTCACCGTGGCGGGTCGCTCCGCCCGTTCATTTGCCAGCCAAGGACAGCAGCGTACGCTGGTGCTGTCCTGGAAGGTGGCCGAGGTTGCCGTGGCTCGCGATGTCCTGGGCACCGCCCCACTGCTGCTTCTGGACGACGTGATGAGCGAGCTCGACGGCGAGCGTCGCGGCGCTTTCCTGCGGCTGATCGGCGATGATATCCAGACGGTCATAACTACGACCAACCTGGGGTACTTTACCGATGACCTACTTGATCGAGCCAAGGTGGTGGGCATGGGTGAGACGTGCTAATTACGAGCGCGAGAGCGAAACGGTCGCCTTCAGCGGGTTTTTGAACGCAGAGCGCCAGCGCATCCTGGCGGCTGCGACCCCCGAGCGCCGTGCGCAGATGGAGGCCGCCGAGGAGTCGCGCACGGTCTATCGCGCATGGAACGCGGTGTGCTCGGGCACGCGCGAGGGGCGGCATGTGACGGGACTGCGCTACCTGCCCGAGTCCAATGAGCTGCTGGTATATCTCGACTCGCCCTCGTGGACGCAGGAAATGACGCTGTTGCGCGAGATCATCCGCGCGCGCATGGAGCGCGCCGGTGCGCATGTGGACGGCCTGGTGTTCAAAACCACCGCGCCCGGTCACACGCCGCCCGCCGCCAAGGAGCGCCTGCGCCCGGCGACGACCGAGCGACCGCCGGCCCCGCACGCCGACCTAAGTGAGGCCGAGCGTACCGAGATCGAGCGCCAAGTGGCGCCCATCGAAGACCAAAAACTGCGCGAGGCCCTCGAGAATGCCATGAGAGCCAGTGCCGAGTGGGCCAAGGGCGTGCAAAGCAAAAAAGAGCCTTAAATCGCATCTGGTGGCCTTGTAGAGCCAAATACCCTCGTTCCCGAGGGTATTTTTTTACGATAAACTAGTAAGGCTGTACACATTTTCTTGACTGAAGGAGGACGTGTGGCAAACGAAAACGATTACGATGGCGGCGAGATTAAGATTCTCGAAGGTCTCGAGGCCGTTCGTAAGCGCCCGGGCATGTATATCGGCTCGACGAGCGCCAGCGGTCTGCATCACCTGGTGTGGGAGATCGTTGACAACTCCGTCGACGAGGCCATGGCCGGTTTCTGCACCGAGATCCAGGTGACGGTCCACGCCGACAACTCCATCACGGTCGTCGACAACGGTCGCGGCATCCCCGTCGACGAGCACCCTGTTAAAAAGATCCCGACGCTCGAGGTCGTCATGACGATCTTGCACGCCGGCGGTAAGTTCGATAACTCGGCCTATAAGGTCTCGGGCGGCCTGCACGGCGTGGGCATCTCCGTCGTCAACGCGCTGTCCAAGCGCGTGGTCGTTCAGGTTCGTCGCGATGGCAACACCTACGAGATGGAGTTCTCGCGCGGCAAGACCGTCAAGAAGATGGAGGTCGTGGGCACCTCGGATTCGACGGGCACCACCGTCACCTTCTGGCCCGACGACGAGATCTTCGAGACCTGCATCTACGATTTCGATACGCTGCACAACCGTCTGCAGGAGACGGCGTTCCTCAATAAGAACCTCAAAATCGTGCTGACCGATGAGCGCGAGGCGACTCCCCACGTGGAGGAGTTTTGCTACGAGGGCGGCATCATCGACTTCGTCAAGTTCCTCAACGAGGGCAAGGACGTCCCCGAGGCCTTTAAGGAGCCCATCTACATCGAGGGCAAATCGGATCCGGACGCGCCTGTGGCCAAGATGGGCGAGGTCGAGGTTTCCCTACAGTGGAATAGCGGCTACGGCGAGAACGTCATGTCGTTCGCCAACGACATCTACACTCCCGAGGGCGGCATGCACCTTGAGGGCTTCCGCACCGCGCTCACCCGCGTGATCAACGACTACGCGCGCAAACAGAACCTGCTCAAGGAAAAAGACGCCAATCTGACCGGCGACGATGTGCGCGAGGGCCTTTCGGCCGTTATCTCGGTCAAGCTGCCCGATCCGCAGTTTGAGGGGCAGACCAAGGCCAAGCTCGGCAGCTCCTATATGCGCGCGCTGACGCTCAAGATCGTGACCGACGGCCTCGCCGATTACTTGGAGGAGCATCCCAAGCCCGCCCGCGAGATCGTCAAGAAGGCGCAACAGGCCTGCAAGGCGCGCAACGCCGCCCGCAAGGCGCGCGAGGCGACCCGCCGCAAGAGCCTGCTCGAGACGGCGTCCCTGCCCGGTAAGCTCGCTGACTGCTCGGTGCGCGATGCCGAGCTGACCGAGCTCTTTATCGTAGAGGGCGACTCGGCAGGCGGTTCGGCCAAGGACGGCCGTCGCCGAGACATCCAGGCGATTCTGCCCCTGCGCGGCAAGATTCTGAACGTCGAACGCGTTGGTGACCATCGCGCGTTCTCGAGTGACACCATCCAGTCGCTGATTACCGCGATCGGCTGCGGCGTCACGACGAGCGCCGGCGACGGCGGCGACTTCGATATCACCAAGGCGCGCTACCACAAGATCATCATCATGACCGATGCAGACGTCGACGGTGCGCATATCCGCATCCTGCTGCTGACGTTCTTCTACAAGTACATGCGTCCGCTGATCGATGCCGGCTACGTCTATGTTGCCTGCCCGCCCATCTTTGGCATTAAGGTGCGCAACAAGATCCACTACGTGTATCCCAACGGCCGCCAGCCCGAAGACGAGATCCTGCGCGACACCATTCAGAGCCTGGGCCTGAACCCTGACGACAACGACGAGGACGGCAAGGCCAAGGACGGCAAGATCACCAAAAAGCGCAAGGGCTATACCGTCCAGCGCTACAAGGGTCTGGGCGAGATGGACCCCAAGCAGCTTGCCTCGACGACGATGGACCCCAAGACCCGCATCCTGCAGCGTGTGTCGATCGAGGACGCCGTGGTGGCGGACCGCGCCGTGCGCGAGCTGATGGGTTCCGAGGTCGGCTATCGCCGCGAGTACATTGAAAAGCATGCGCATGATGCACGATTCCTTGACGCTTAAGAGGAGGTAACGTGGCAGACGATATCAACAACAATGAGGGTATGGATGAGGCCGGCGACGCCGGTATGCCCGATGATCTGAAGCGCCTGCTCGCCCGCGCTGAGCATGGCGAGGACGGCAATCCGGATTCCTATAACCCCGACGCCGAGGATGAAGAGGAAGAGGATGACGACGCCGAGCTCGAGGAGAGCTTCGGTGCGGTCGATCGCGGCGCCTCGGCCGGCGAGGATATCAACGGCGGTCAGCTCCAGATTTCGGAGTTCGGCCGCGAGATGAAGCAATCGTTCATCGAGTACTCGATGTCGGTCATCACGGCGCGCGCCCTGCCGGACGTGCGCGACGGCCTAAAGCCGGTGCACCGCCGCATCCTGTACGCCATGAACGAGAGCGGCATCTACCCCAACCGCCCGCATAAGAAGTCGGCCTGGACGGTCGGCGAAGTTATCGGTAAGTACCACCCGCATGGCGACCTCGCGGTCTATGAGGCCATGGTCCGCCTGGCGCAGTGGTTCTCCATGCGCACGCCGCTCATCGACGGTCACGGCAATTTCGGCAACATCGACGGCGACGGCGCGGCAGCCATGCGTTACACCGAGAGTCGCCTGGCCAAGCCCGCCATGGAACTGCTGCGTGACTTGCAGAAGGATACCGTCGACTGGCAGCCCAACTACGACGAATCGCTCGCCGAGCCCGTGGCGCTGCCTGCGCGCTTCCCCAACCTGCTGGTCAACGGCAGCCAGGGCATCGCCGTCGGCATGGCCACCAACATCGCCCCGCATAACCTCGCCGAGGCGATCGAGGCAACCTGCTACCTGATCGATAATCCCGACGCCACTGTCGACGAGCTCATGCAGATCATGCCCGGTCCGGACTTCCCCACCGGCGCCATCATCATGGGCAGCGCCGGCATTAAGCAGAGCTACGAGACCGGCCGCGGCTCCATTACCGTGCGCGCCAAGGCTCACGTGGAGTCCACCAAGACCGGCCGCAGCCGCCTGGTCTTTACCGAGATTCCCTACATGGTCAACAAGGGCACCCTGCAGGAGAAGATCGCCCAGCTCGTCAACGACAAGCGCATCGAGGGCATCTCTGATATGCGCGATGAGTCCAACCAGAAGGGTATCCGTCTGGTCATCGAACTCAAGAAGGGCGTCATCCCGCAGGTCGTGCTCAACAACCTGTACAAGTACACCTCGCTGCAGACGACCTTCGGCGCCAACAACCTGGCGCTCGTCAACGGCGTTCCCAAATGCCTGAGCCTGCGCGAGATGCTGCAGCACTACATCGACCACCAGGTCGACGTCGTCACCCGACGCACCCGCTTCGACCTTAAGAAGGCCCAGGCCCGCGCGCATATCCTCGAGGGCTACCTGATGGCCCTTGACCATATCGACGAGGTCATCAGCATCATCCGTTCCTCGCAGACCGACTCCGAGGCCAGCAGCCGCCTGATCGAGCGCTTTGGCTTTACGCCCGAGCAGACCACGGCCATCCTCGAGATGAAGCTGCGCCGCCTGACCGGCCTGGAGCGCGACAAGATTCAGGAAGAGCTGGACGGCCTGCGCCGCGCCATCGCCTACTACGAGGACCTGCTGGCGCACGAGGAGAAGATCCTGGGCGTCATTAAGGAAGAGATGCGCGAGATCTCCAAGAAGTTTGGCGATAAGCGCCGCACCGAGATCAGCCAGGTCGAGAAGGACCTGGACGTCGAGGACCTCATTGCCGACGAGGACATGGTCGTGACCATCACCCACACCGGTTATGTCAAGCGCATCCCGGTGGCCGCCTACCGCGCCCAGAAACGCGGCGGCAAGGGCGTGTCGGGCGTCAACCTCAAAGAGGACGATGTCATCGACGAGATGTTCATCGCGTCCACGCACGAGTACGTGCTGTTCTTCTCGAGCAAGGGCAAGGTCTATCGCCTGAAGGTGCACGAGCTGCCGGTGGGTACGCGCCAGGCGCGCGGTACCGCGATCGTCAACCTGCTGCCCTTCGAGGAGGGCGAGAAGATCGCGAGCGTCATCAGCTGCCGCGAGTTCCCCGCCGACGAGTATCTGATGTTTGCCACCAAGAGCGGCATGGTCAAGAAGACCGTGATGAGCGCGTATGACCGCAGCCGTCGCGACGGCCTGATCGCTATCAACCTGCGTGACGACGACGCGCTGCTAAACGTGCGCCGCGTGTGCGAGGGCGACAAGATTATCCTGGCCACCACCGCGGGCAAGGCGATCATGTTCTCCGAGGAGCAGGTGCGCGCCACCGGCCGCGATACCAGCGGCGTTCGCGGTATCGGTATGAAGGACGGCGTGAGCGTTCTGGGCATGGAAGTCACTAACGGCAACGGCGATCTATTCGTCATCACCGAGCGCGGCTACGGCAAGCGCACGCCGGTCGCGGACTACCCGGAGCAGAATCGCGGCGGCCAGGGCGTCTACACCATCCAAATGACCGAGCGTAAGGGCAACCTCGCGGCCATGAAGACGGTGGGCCCGCAGCACGAGCTGTTCATCGTGACGGAGGGCGCGACGGTCATTCGCGTCAAGACCGACGAGATCAGCCAGACTGGCCGCGCCACCCAGGGCGTCAAGATGATGACCGTCGACGACAACGACCGCATCTGCGCCGTAGCCCGCATGACGGCCGCCAAAGAGAAGCCCGAAGGCGAAGCTACAGAAGACGGCTCTGCCCCCGAAGAAACCCCTGTCGATCTGGGCGACGGCAACGACATGCCAGAAGATCTCCTCGACGAGTAAGAGGCCCTAGCTGGTAGAAAATATCAGACCCCATATATCGGCGGTCGGCGCACTGCGCGCCGACCGCTTTTTTGAAAACCTTGGGACCCCATGGTCGCTGGGCTGGCGAGATGGTTTTGGTTTGTCGCGAGTTCCGCACGCAAAGAAGGCCACTTAATGTGGCCTTCGTCTTGCGCAGGACTGCCCGAGCAGGCAATCAAATATATTGCGGGCGAGCACGCGGCCCAGTCGGCTTTACGACAGCGCAATACCGCCAAGCCAGCCCCAACGCACGCCAGAGCCAGTACCATAGAAGCTAATAAACGAATCAAGCGACTTAGACGTAATGGCACCCTCGTTGCTCATAACGATGCCGCCGCCAACGTAGATACCCACATGACCGTAGATAAGGCCCGGAGCACCCGTGCCGCTATGCGATGAGTCGGCAACAATCATACCCACCTGCAGCGCCGAGCGGTCGGAGCTATAGCACCAGGCGTTAAACATATCGCACGCGTTACCGCCAAAGTAGCCAACGCCGGCGTTACGGAAGACATTGGTAACCCACGCCGCGCACCAGTTCTGACCCGGCGAAGGCGTGGAGTAGCACGCGTTGACGACGGCCTGCTGCTTGCCCGAGCCGGCATTCTGCTGCGGAGTTCCGGGCGCATGCGATCCACCACCCGAGCTCGAACCACCCGAGTAGGAATTGTTCTTGTTCGCGGCGGCCGCGGCAGCAGCGGCGGCCTTCCTGGCAGCCTCCTCGGCCTGGGCGGCAGCGAGAATCTCGGAATCACGCTGAGCCATGAGCTCCTTGACGTCGTCGGAAAGACCGCTCAGCACGGTCTGGACCTCTTGCTGCTTGGCCTGCATGCCCTGCATCTGGGCAGTCTGCTGGTCCTTGAGCTTCTCCAAGTCGGCCTTCTGCGACTCAAGCTCGGTCTTTTGCGCATCGAGCTCTTCCTGGATGGCCTGAATGTCCTCGATGGCGTCGCGGTCACTCTTGTTGATCTTCTCAACATAGTGCGCATTGGCAACGAGTTCCTCAAACGAACCCGAGGCGAGCAGCAGCGACAGGATGTTGGTGCCGCCCGACTTATAGCTGGCGGAAACGCGATCGGAAAGATCGCCGCGCTTCTTTTTGAGCTCGGCCTTCTTTTCGTCGATCTGCGCCTGCGTGCTGTCAATCTGGCCCTGTACGCCCTCGATATCGTTGAGGGTCTGGGCGTTCTTGTTGGCCAGCGCCGCGTATTCATTTGCGATGCTGTCGAGCTGGGCCTGGACCTCGTCAAGCTGAGCCTGGGCCGCATTGAGCTTGTCGGTGGTTTCCTTGGTGGCCTCCGCAGCATGGGCGCGAGCGGGCAGACCAAAAAGAACGGCTACAGAAGCTGCGCCGAACAGGGCCTTGAGGGCAGTGCGACGCGAAAGCTCCTGGGAAAGGATGGAATCGCTGTTTGGTGACATATCTACTCCGTTACATGTTTATTTATATGTCGCTCAACTCATACATATTAGCGTACATCCGGCGCATCCCAACGATTTCCACGAACGGCAGCAAACCGTATGGTCGGCGGCTCATATGCAAACGTCAAGGTCGAGGGTATGCCCACGCCAAACATTTCCATGAGTACGTTAGCATGTTCATCTGCTTTTCCTGCCCTGCACGTTTTGGGTGCCCCTGCCTGCGCTATACTCCCCTCAAGAAGTGTTCCTGATTCGATAGGAGACTACATGTCCAAAGCACTCGACCCCAAAGACACCTGCGTCCTCGTAACCGGTGGCGCCGGTTTTATCGGCTCGCACACCGTCGTTCAGCTGCTCGAGGGCGGCTACCAGGTCGTCATCGTCGATGACCTTTCCAACTCCAGCGCCGTCGCCGTCGACCGCGTCAAGACCATCGTGGGCGAAGAGGCTGCCAAGAACCTCACCTTCTACGAGGCCAACGTGCTCGACCGCGAGGCCATGAACAAGATCTTCGACACCCATCAGATCGACCGCGTCATCCACTTCGCCGGCTTTAAGGCCGTCGGCGAGTCGGTGAGCAAGCCCGTCGAGTACTACCACAACAACATCGAAAACACCCTGGTGCTCATCGACGTCATGCGCAACCATGGCTGCAAGTCCATCATCTTCTCGAGCTCCTCGACCGTCTACGGCGACCCGGACAACCCGCCCGTCACCGAGGAAGACCCCAAGAAGCCCGCAACCAACCCCTATGGCTGGACCAAGTGGATGATCGAGCAGATCCTTATGGACGTTCACACCGCCGACCCCGAGTGGGACGTTGTGCTGCTCCGCTACTTCAACCCCATCGGCGCCCATCCGTCGGGCCTGATCGGCGAGGACCCCAAGGGCATCCCCAACAACCTGGTGCCCTATGTCGCGCAGGTTGCCGTGGGCAAGCTCGAGGCCGTTCAGGTCTTTGGCAATGACTACCCCACTCCCGACGGCACCGGCGTGCGCGACTATATCCACGTTTGCGACCTGGCCTCGGGCCACGTTGCCGCCCTCAACTGGATGAACGGCAAGACCGGCGTCGAGATCTTTAACCTGGGCACCGGCACCGGTACCTCGGTGCTCGAGGTCGTCGCCGCCTTCTCCAAGGCCTGCGGCAAGGAGCTGCCCTATGTGATTCGCGAGCGCCGCGCCGGCGATATCGCCGCCAACTGGTGCGATGCCTCAAAGGCCGAGCGCATGATGGGCTGGAAGGCTCAGTACAACATCGCGGACATGTGCCGCGATAGCTGGAACTGGCAGAGCCACAACCCCAACGGCTTCGCCGACGCCGAGTAGCAAAAACCTACATACCACTCTTGCCCCGATCTCACGTTGTGAGGTCGGGGCCTTTTCATGGCATGTAACCATTCGCCGAAAATCGACCAACTTTTTTATCTTGCCTGTACATGTTTAAACAACATGTTTTACAATAGGCATATCGAATCAGAACATCGGGGGCGGACTGCACATCCATCGGCAGGCCGACCCCACAACAAGAAGGTTGGTGAGCGCATTCATGGAGCGTGCAAGCGGCGTCCTCATGCCCGTCTCATCTCTGCCCGGACCATACGGAATCGGCGGCTTTGGCTGGAATGCCTACGACTTCGTCGATTTTCTCGCCTCGTGCAAACAACATTACTGGCAGATTCTGCCCCTTACGACGACCAGCTATGGCGATTCGCCCTATCAGTCGTTCTCGGCCCGCGCGGGCAACCCCAACTTTATCGACTTTGCCGAGCTTATCGAGGCAGGGTATCTGGAGCAGCGCGATATCGATGGCGTGTATCTGGGATCCGACCCCAGCAATGTCGACTACGGCGCTATCTTTGGCGGCCGCCGTCAGATTCTCGACCGCGCCGCTGAGCGCTTTGCTGCCGACAAGCCGGCCGATTTCGACGACTTTATCCAGGCAAACGAGGACTGGCTCATTCCCTACTGCGAGTTTATGACCGTAAAGGAGGAGTACGGGCTCAAGGCCTTTTGGGAGTGGCCCGAGGAGCTCCGCCGCCGCGGCGAGGCATCCAACAAGATCTGCGCCGCCCATCCCGAGCGCATGCTTTACCACCAGATGACGCAGTACTTCTTCGATCGCCAGTGGAGCCGCCTCAAGGCCTATGCCAACGAGCGCGACATCCTGATCATCGGCGACCTGCCCATCTACGTCTCGCGCGACTCCGTCGAGATGTGGGCCACGCCCGAGCTCTTTAAGATCGACGCCGCCGGCAATCCCGTCAGCGTCGCGGGAACGCCGCCCGACCAGTTCTCGGCCACCGGCCAGTACTGGGGCAACCCCATCTATGACTGGGATGCCATGGAAGCAGACGGCTTCTCCTGGTGGGAAGGCCGTATCCGAGCCGCCCTCGACATGTACAACATCATCCGTCTGGACCACTTCCGCGGTTTCGAGGCATTTTGGGAGGTGCCGTTCTCCTCTCCCGATTCGTCATATGGTTCGTGGACGCAGGGACCCGGCCTCAAGCTCTTCAAGGTGCTCGAGGAAAAGCTCGGCACGCTTCCCATCATTGCCGAAGACCTGGGCTTTCTTACCCCTGGTGTCATCGACATGCGCGACACCACGGGCTTCCCTGGCATGAAGATCCTGCAGTTTGCCTTTGAGGGCACCAACTCGTACTACCTGCCGCACAACTACATTGCCAACACCGTCGCCTACGTCGGAACGCATGACAACGAAACGGCACGCGGCTGGTATGAGGGAACGGCCACCCCGCGTCAGCGCGAGCAGGCGGCCCTGTATACCCACCAGCAGGCAGGCGAGTCCATGGCCGACGCGCTCAACCGCACCATCGCCGCCAGCGTGAGCGATACCTGCATCTACACCATGCAGGACCTGCTCAATCTGGGCAACGAGGCGCGCATCAACACTCCCGCCACCCTGGGCGGAAACTGGACCTGGCGTATGCTCGATGGCGCCATCACCCGCGAGCTCGAGCACAAACTCACCGACTGGACCGAGACCTACTTCCGCATCCCGTCAGAAGCCGAAATCGAGCTTCCCCAATAGGAGCTACCGCGCCCGATCCCACCCCACCGTGTGGACGCGACCGTTTTTCCCGCGCGAGGCCACCCCAATCCCCTCGCGCGGGCTTCTTTTGAATTATTGACATGTAGACAACTCACCACAGGAGGAAACATGCCCCGTATCGATCTTGCGGATCTTGCCGAGCAGTCCTTTGGAACTTCGCTCGAGCAACTCGATGACCGCCGCATTTACAAACTGCTGGTCAAACTCGTGCAGGAGCGCTCTGCCGCCTGCCCGCTCAACAATGGCAAGAAAAAGCTCTATTACATCTCTGCTGAGTTTTTGATTGGCAAACTGCTGATCAACAACATGATCGACCTTGGCATCTATGCCGAGGTTAAAGACCAGCTCACCGCTGCCGGCCACGACCTCAACAAGATTGAGGAGTTTGAGGTCGAACCGTCGCTGGGCAACGGCGGCCTGGGCCGTCTGGCCGCGTGCTTCCTGGATTCCATTGCCACGCTGGGCCTTACCGGTGACGGTGTGGGCCTCAATTACCATTACGGCCTGTTCCGTCAGCGCTTTGCCGACAACCAGCAAAAGGCCGTCCCCGACGAGTGGCTTAGCGAGCAGGACATCCTGATCGATGACGACCGCTCCTACACCGTCGAGTTTGGCGATTTTGCCGTCACCTCCAAGCTCGTCAACATCGATGTGCCCGGTTACGGTCAGCCCACCAAGAACCGCCTGCGTCTGTTCGACCTGGCGAGTGTCGACGACGGCCTGGTCCCCGGCAGCTCCATCGACTTCGACAAGACGAAGATCGCCAAGAACCTCACCTTGTTCCTCTATCCGGATGATTCCGATGAGCAGGGCCGCCTGCTTCGCATCTACCAGGAGTACTTCATGGTGAGCAACGCCGCCCAGCTCCTGATCGACGAGGCCGTCGAGCGCGGCAGCAACCTGCACGATCTGGCCGACTACGCCGTGGTCCAGATCAACGACACGCACCCCACCATGGTCATTCCCGAGCTCATCCGCCTGCTCACCACCGAGCACGACATCGAGTTTGACGAGGCCGTTACCATCGTGCGCTCCATGGTCGCCTACACCAACCACACGATCCTTGCCGAGGCGCTCGAGAAGTGGCCGCTCGCCAGCCTGCAGAAGGTCTCGCCCGCCATCGCCGACATCATCGTCAAGCTCGACGAGGTTGCCAAGGCCGAGCACGACGACCCGCGCGTCGCCATCATCGACGAGCACGACACCGTCCACATGGCCCACATGGACATTCACTTTGGCTTCTCCATCAATGGCGTCGCCGCACTCCACACCAAGATTCTGGAGGACACCGAGCTTCACCCGTTCTACGAGATCTATCCCGAGAAGTTCTCCAACAAGACCAACGGCATCACCTTCCGCCGCTGGATCCATGGCGCCAACCCCGCGCTCGCCAGCCTGCTCGACGATGTGATCGGCACCGATTGGCGCAGCACCGGCGACCTGAGCAAGCTCGCCGAATTCGCTAACGACAAGGATGTTCTTGAGCGCCTGGCCGCCACCAAGGCCGAGGCCAAGACCATCATGCGCCAGTTCATGGCGCTCGAGCAGGGTGTGACCATTCCCTCCAACGCCATCATCGATGTTCAGGTCAAGCGTATCCACGAGTACAAGCGCCAGCAGATGCTCGCGCTCTACATCATCTGGAAGTATCTCGACATCAAGAACGGCAATAAACCCGAGCACCCCATCACCATCATCTTCGGCGGCAAGGCGGCACCTGCCTACACCATCGCCCAGGACATCATCCATCTGATTCTGACGCTGTCGCAGTGGATCGCCAACGACCCCGACGTGGCCCCCTACCTGCAGGTTGTCATGATCGAGAACTACAACGTCACCGCTGCTGGGCGTGTGATCCCCGCCGCCGATATCTCCGAGCAGATCAGCTTGGCCTCCAAGGAGGCGAGCGGCACCTCCAACATGAAGTTCATGCTCAACGGTGCTTTAACCCTGTGCACGCTTGACGGTGCCAACGTGGAGATTGCCGAGCTCGTGGGCGACGAGAACATCTATACCTTTGGTGCCTCATCCAAGCAGGTCGAGCAGCTCTACGCCGACGGCAGCTATAACGCCGGCGCACTCTACCGCAAGCCCGGTATCAAGCTGCTGGTGGACTTTATCACCAATCCTGCCTTTATGGCGACCGGCAACGCCGAGCGTCTGCAGCGCCTGCACGACGACATCAAGGGCAAGGACTGGTTTATGGCCCTGCTCGACATTGAGGAGTACATCCAGACCAAGGAGCGCGTGCTAGCCGACTACGAGGACCAGGACGCCTGGATGCGCAAGGCGCTGATCAACATCGCCAACGCCGGCGCCTTCTCGTCTGACCGCACGATCTCCCAGTACAACGACGAGATTTGGCACCTGAGCTAATTTCGTTTCCTTTACCCATCCTCTTGAAAGCGGAGTCGCGGCAACGCGGCTCCGCTTTTTTGCCCGCGTGTTGCCCGTGGCCCGCCTCGACCAAATCGTCTCAATCTGTAACACCTACTCGGCCAAAACGGCCCTACCTGTTACAGATCAAGACAAACCGGTCCTTTCCCTAGGGTTTATCTCAATCTGTAACATCTAACGTCTGAAATCCGCCCTTACTGTTACAGATCGAGACAAAAGGATAAGCCGGCTAATACAATCTCGTTCTGTAACAGGTAGCTGCCGAAATCAGCCTCCCATGTTACAGATCGAGATGAAAGGATAGGCAGCTCGATGCTGTCTCAATCTGTAACATCTAGACCCAATTTGGCCCTCCTCCTGTTACAGATCAAGACAAACGACCGACCAGACAACCCCGTCATAAAGAAAGGCTCCCCTCTCGCCTAGTGGACGGAAGGGGAGCCTTATATGTGACCACGGCAAAAGGATGGCAAAGCCGCAGTCGCCCAAAAGGAGGGCCTGATTGGATCGGGCCTAGATAAGGTTCTTGCCAGACACCTTATCGAAGAGATGGGTCGCGTTCTTCTCAAACTTGAACCAGATGGGGTCGCCCGCCTTGAGCGCACCCTTGGCCTCGAGATCGACGACGGGGATGATCAGGACAAACTGGCCGTCGGGAGACATCACATGAACGTGCTCGGTCGAACCCATGAGCTCGGTGACCTCGATGGTGCCCTGAAGCGCACCCTCCTCGCCCTTTTCGGCAAGCAGAATCTGCTCGGGACGTACGCCGGCCGTGATCTCCTTCACGTCGCCGCCGTCCCAGTTGAGGGCAAGCTGAGCGCAGGTCTCGGGAGTGAGCGCCACGTTCATATCCTCGGTCTTGACGGTAAAGCCGTCGCCCGAGCGCACCAGCTGGGCATCGAAGAAGTTCATCTGCGGCACGCCGATGAAGCCGGCGACGAAGATGTTCGCGGGATGGTTGAAGACCTCCTGCGGCGTGGCGATCTGCTGGACAACGCCGTCCTTCATGACCACGATACGGTCGCCGAGAGTCATGGCCTCGGTCTGGTCGTGAGTAACATAGATGAACGTACCCTTGATCTCGTGGCGCAGCTTGATGAGCTCGGCACGCATCTGGTTACGAAGCTTGGCGTCCAGGTTGGACAGCGGCTCGTCCATCAGGAAGACCTTGGGGTCACGCACGATGGCGCGGCCGATGGCGACGCGCTGACGCTGGCCGCCCGAAAGCGCCTTAGGCTTACGGTCGAGGTACTCGGTGATACCCAAAATCTCGGCAGCGGAGCGAACCTTGCGGTCGATCTCGTCTTTGGGGACCTTCTTGAGCTCAAGCGTAAACGCCATGTTCTCGTACACCGTCATGTTGGGGTACAGAGCATAGCTCTGGAACACCATGGCGATGTCGCGGTCCTTGGGCGCCACGTCGTTGACGCGCTTGCCGTCGATGAGCACGTCGCCCGAGGTAATGTCCTCCAGGCCGGCGACCATGCGCATCGTCGTGGACTTACCGCAGCCAGACGGGCCAACGAGGACGACGAACTCCTGGTCGTGAACGGTGAGGTTGAAGTCCTCTACAGCGAGCACGCCATCCTCGGTAACCTTAAGGTTATGCTTCTTCTCCTCGGTCTTCTTCTTTTTGCCAAAGAAGCCCTTCTTTTTGGACTCGGTGTTGGGATACACCTTCTGAACATGTTTGAGAACGATCTCGGCCATGTCTTTACCTTTCGATGTGCGGCGCCGCGCTGAGGGGCGCCGCAGAAACTTGCAAAACAGTTACGGCATCAGCCCTTGACGGCACCTGCCACCACGCCGTCGATGATGTACTTCTGGCAGAGGATGTACATGATGACGATGGGGATAACGACCATCATGATGCAGGCCATCATGGGGCCGAGCTCGACGTGGCCATAGCCGCCGCGGAAGTACTGGATCAAGATAGGAATGGTCTTGTACTTGGTGGAGTCGAGGGTGAGGTAGGGCAGCAGGTAGTCGTTCCAGACCCACATGGTCTCGAGAATGCCGACCGAAAGATAGGTGGGCTTCATGATGGGAAGGACGATTTTAAAGAACACCTGGACCGGGTTGCAGCCGTCGATCATGGCCGCCTCCTCGATCTCGAGCGGGATGTTCTTTACAAAGCCGGCGAACATAAAGACCGCCAGGCCCGCGCCAAAGCCAAGGTAGATAAAGCAGATGTTGAACGGCGTGTTGAAGCCGATGCGGTCCGCCAAATTGGACAGCGTGAACATGAGCATCTGGAACGGCACGACCATCGAGAACACGAACAGGTAATAGAAGAAGTTCGAGATCTTGCTGTTGACGCGAACCACGTACCAAGCGCACATGGAGCAGCACACCAAGATCAGCACGACCGACGTGACCGTGATGATGAGCGAGTACATAAATGCCGAGGCAAAGCCCTGCTCGTTAAGGGCGTGCACGTAGTTTGCAAGGCCGTTGAACGTCTCGGGCGTGAGCAGATCGAACGCCGTGGTGGTGCTGATTGCGGTCGCTTTCTTAAAGGAATTGAGCGCGATCATAAACACGGGGTAGATCCACGCGAGCGACAGGATCGTAAAGAAAATCGAGAGCGCGCGGTTAATAGCCTTATCTCGTTTCATTACTGCTGCACCTCCTTGGACCTCGTGGCCTTAAGCTGGATCATAGAAATGGCGACGACCAGGATGCAGAAGATGACTGCCTTGGCCTGACCAATGCCCTGCCATGCGATGCCGGCACGCGAATAGAACGTGTTGTAGATGTTCAGGGCGAGCATCTCGGTGGAGTGCGCGGGGGCGCCGCCGGTAAGGGCGAGGTTCTGGTCGAACAGCTTAAAGCCGTTGGTGATGGACAGGAACAGGCAGATGGTGATGGTCGGCATCAGGTTAGGGATCTTAACCTTCCAAAACGTCTGCCATGCCGTGGCACCGTCGACCTTGGCGGCCTCGATGTAGTCGGACGGAATGGACTGCAGACCGGCGATGTAGATGATCATCATGTAGCCGACCTGCTGCCACAGGGTCAGGATGATAAGGCCCCAGAAGCCAGCAGCAGAGTTAAGGGCGATGAGCTGGGCGCCCACGTTGGAGAGCAGGCAGTTGATCAGAATCTGCCAAATGTAGCCCAGCACGATGCCGCCGATCAGGTTAGGCATAAAGAAGATCGTACGGAAGATGTTGGTGCCTTTGAGCGCCTTGCGGGTGAGCGCCTGCGCAATGGCCAGGGCGATCACGTTGATGAGCACCGTCGACAGGAAGGCAAACGCCACGGTAAAGAAGAACGACGTGGCAAACTGCGGATCGGACAGCGCGCGCACGTAGTTCGCGATACCGACAAAGTGCGCGTTGTTAATGGTAATAAACTGGCAGAACGAGAGATAGAAGCCCTGGATAAAAGGGATCACGAACCCGATCATAAACGCCAGGCACGTGGGCAGCATAAAGAGCGGCCACCAGCGCTTGAGTGCTTTGCCCATAGAAGGGTCCTTTCAATATGCAGGGGGCGGGCAAACCTACGTCTGCCCGCCCCCTGTCGCTAATCAGATAGCTTGGGCAGCAACTGCTTACTCGGAAGCAGCCTTCTCGGTCTTCCAGCCATCGACGAAGGCGTTCTTGACGCCGTCCCACTTGGTGTTGTCGGCAGCGTAGGCGATCAGAGCCTGCTTGAGGTTCTTCTTCCACTCCTCAGAGGGGATGTAGACGAAGTCCCAAGCGACGGTCTTCTTGCCGTCCTTGGCCATGGCAACGGCCTGCTGCGAGAAGACGTTGGTGGTCTCCTTGGCGCTCTTGAACGGAGCGGTCAGACCCATCTTGTCGGCGATGATGCTGGTCGGGGTGTCAGCGGTGACGCACCAGTACATGAAGTCCTCGGTGGCCTTCTGAGCATCCTCGGAAGCCTGGGAGCTCACGCACCAGTAGTTCTCGCCGCCGGAGCACAGGCCCTGGTTCTCCTCGCCGTCGACGCCGATGTAGATCGGCAGCATGCCGAGCTGGTCGTCGGTCATACCGGCCTTGGTGAGGTCAGCGTATGCCCAAGAGCCGTTCTGATAGAAGACGGCCTTGCCGGTTGCGAACTCGTTGGTGGCGTCGTCGCCGGTCTTGGAGGCAAGCTGCGAAGGATCGCAGGTGGAGTCGGTGATGTACAGGTCGAAAATCTGCTTGAAGTTGTCGAGATACTCGCCCTTGATCTCGTCGTCCTCCTGGTTGTGCTCCTTCTCGAACTCGTAGTAGAGCGGGAGGTTGGCGAGGTGGGTGGTGTAGCGCCAGCTGGAGGAGTCATCCATGCCGGCAGAAGTGAAGGCACCCTCAACGCCAAGCTCGTCCTTGCGGGCCTGGATGTCGTCAGCGCAAGCCTTCAGCTTGTCGAAGGAGTTGATGTCCTCGGCCTTGTAGCCAGCCTTCTCGAGCAGCTGCTTGTTGTAGATGATGCCGTAGCTCTCCTGGACCCAGTCGATACCCAGATCCTTGCCATCGGACTGCATAGCCAGGGAGTCGTCAATGAGCTCACCGCGGAGCTTGGTATCGGACAGGTCGGCGCAGTAATCCTTCCAGTTCTTAAGACCGGTGGGGCCGTTGACCTGGAACAGGGTCGGAGCGGAGCTCTTGGACATCTCGGACTTGAGCTTCTCCTCGTAGGTGTTGGAGGCGGCGGTCACGATCTTGACCTCGACGCCCTTCTCCTCCTTGTACGCCTTGGCGATCTCCTTCCACTCCTTGTCGACCTCGGGCTTAAATTGGAGGAAGTAAACCTCGGCAGCGTCACCAGAAGCAGAGGAGCCGGAGCCGGCGGGGCCACCGCAGCCCACGAGACCCAGACCAAGAACCGCAGCCGCGGAACCAGCAAAGCCCAGGAACTGCCTTCTGCTCATTTCGTTCTTCATTACAATCCACCCTTTCACACCGTGGCGGCACCCTTTGCCGCCGCCTTCGGAGATTGGCTCGGGGACTTTGCCCCTTTTGCTGATTTGTACGATACGCTATTTGGCTACTTGTTTGAACAAGTATTACTAGAGCGGTAGAAAAACTTCGGTGAACGGTAATTTCAACTTGATACTTGACAAGTTTTGTATAAACAATTATTTGTTATCAAATGCAGAGAAAACGCCCGGTCAAGCCGATGCATCGTCGGTTTGACCGGGCGTTTTCGCTTTGAGGGCATGAGTCTCGTCAGGCTGCGAGCTAGCCGGCTATCGCTTGGAGTTGACGCGGTAATGGAAGATCTCGGGATGCGTGCGGGCATGCGTGACCTCGAACAAGATGCCGTCCGAGGTGTACGACTGGCTCTCCATGACGGCAACGCAGTTGTATTTGCCGAGGTCAAGATAGCTGCAGTCCTCATCGTTGGCGAGCTCGACACTCACCGTACGACGGCTCGCCATCACTTTGACACCGCGCTTGTGCTCCAGATAGCCGTAAATAGAATCTGCCGCGATCTCGGGAGTCAGGCCCTTGGCGATCGACGCCAAAAAATAGCCATGGTCCACTTGGCGCGCATTGCCGTTGAGGCTTCGGACACGCACCACGCGAATCAACTCCTCGCCCACCTTAAAGCCCAGGCGACGAGAGAGTTGCTCAGTGCAAATCAAATGTTCAAAAGACTTGACCTCGGTCGATGCGACGGCATTGTTGCGCTTTGCAAATTCGCCAAACGACTCGACTTCCTCGAGTGCGCCCAGCATGTCGGTTTCGCCCTTGAGCCAAATAACGCGCACGCCCTTGCCGTGTATAGGCTGCACAAACATCTGGTCGGCCAGCATGCTCAAGGCGCGTCGAACGGTATTGCGCGTGCAGCCAAACTCCGCGGTCAGCTCGGCTTCGGTTGGCAGCATCTCCTGAAACGCATAAGTCCCGTTAATGATGCGCGAACGGATCTCGCGGTAGATTCCTTCGTAAATCGCTTTTGGCATGACTTCACCTCTAATGAATATGTATGGTTAGGCACGATAGCATTTCTTAAAGTTGTTTAAACCGATTATCGGCAAAGCGACAGGATTTAACCGTTGACGGTTTCTGTCCCGCCCAAACCGGTTTCGATCAAAACTGCCGGTACGACAATCGTCTGGTCCTCTACAATGAATCCATTGTTTAAACGTTTCACCACGCGCAACGCGCCTCGATATTCGGGAGGCAGAACATGCTGCAAAAAATCCAACGCTTTGGCGGGGCAATGTTCGCGCCCGCCATGCTGTTTTCCATATCGGGCCTTATGGTCGGCGTCTCCGCCCTCGCAACGTCTGCGGATATCGTCGGCGACCTCGCCGTATACGGAACCCCTTGGTACGTTTTTTGGACTATCATTCAGCGCGGCTCGTGGACGGTCTTTAAACGACTTCCGCTCCTTTTTGCCGTAGCGCTTCCCATCGGCCTTGCCCAAAAGCAACCGGCACGTTGTTGCCTCGAGGCGCTCGTGGCTTATTTTGCCTATTGCTTCTTTTTGAGCGAGATCATCAAGCTAAGCGGAGACAACCTTGGACTTAAGTACCCGTCGTCTTTGACCCCCGCTAGCGGCATTACCATCATCGACGGCATCAAGACGCTCGACACCGGCATTATCGGCCCGCTAGCGGTATCGGCAACCGTCGTCGCCATCCATGACCGCTTCTACGATGCCAAGGTCCCCGATTGGCTCGGCACCTTCTCGGGTTCCTCGCTGGTCTACCTCATCAGCTTTTTTGCCGTGTTCGCCCTTGCCGCCATCTCGGCCGCCATCGTGCCCTTCGTATACGCAGCGACCGAAACGCTGCGCCACGCACTTGTGGGCGTCGGCCCCCTCGGCGTGGGTATCTTTGCGTTTTTGGAGCGAGCACTCGAGCCCATGGGGCTGCACCACCTGCTCTACATGCCTATCTACTACGACAATTTAGTTATTAACGACGGCATCTACGCCACGTGGACCAACTTGCTTCCCATCCTCTCGCACAGCACGCGCCCCCTCAATGAGCTTGCGCCGTGGGCCGGTTTTACCGCCACCGGCTGGGTCAAGCTCTTTGGCCTTCCTGCCATCGCGGCTGCGTTCTACTCCACCGCAAAGCCCGAGCGCCGCGCTGCCCTCAAGGTCATCCTGGTTCCCGCCATTGTTGCCTCAGTGGTCTGCGGCGTCACCGAACCGCTCGAGTTTCTCTTTATGTTCACCTATCCCGGACTCTTTTTGCTCTATGCCGTCCTATCTTCCTGCCTCGCCATGGCTATGAACTTCTTTGGCGTCGTCGGCATCTTCTCGGGCGGTTTTATGGAAATGGCTGCCTTCAACTTTATCCCGCTCATGCGGACGCATGCCGGCTCCTACCTTTTGGCACTCGGAATCGGACTCATCTTTAGCGTCATCTTCTTTCTGAGCTTTCGAGGTCTTATCCTGACCTTTGACCTTAAAACCCCGGGACGCGAGGACCATATCGCCAGCAACGCGGCGCTCTCGCGCTTGACGGGAGACGACGTTGACGAAAAGCGCACATCCAAAACCGGCGCTTCCGACGACCAGGCCTCACAAGATCATCTGCTCGCCGAGCAGGTTGTGACGCTTCTGGGCGGCGTCTCCAACATTGTGGGCGCAACCAACTGCGCCACGCGGCTGCGCGTCGAAGTCGTGGACCCCTCCATCGTCGCGGACAATGCGACCTTTGTCGCAGCGGGTGCCAAAGGCCTCATCGTCACCGGCAAGACCGCTCAGGTAATCATCGGCATCTCGGTACCCCGCGTCAAAGAGCACTTTGATCGGATTATGGGACTCGAACCGGGTTTTGCATTCGCCGCCTCGCCTTCTCATGCCGCCGACGCCACCAAAAAGCATGGCAATGTCTGCTTCTTCGACATCGACGGTACGCTCGCCTGGCAAGATCCCAAACTTGCCCAAGAGCTCCCCGAGGGCGAGCGAGATCTTTCCCCCTATCCCAACGAGGCGGTTGCGCAGGCAATTCGCACGTTTGTCGCCAACGGCAACAAGGCCTTTATCTGCACGGGACGCACCCTCAGCTGCATCCATCCTAAGCTGCTTGAGCTGCCGTGGGCGGGCGTCGTGTGCCTCGCGGGCGGTTACGCCGAACTCGAGGGGCGCATTGTGCGAAATGCAGCCATAAACCCTGGTCTGCTACAGCGCCTCGCCCCCTATCTCGAGCAATCGGGTGAGGTCATTCGCTTTGAAGGTATCGATCGCGTGGTGCGCATGAGTGCAGATGCCCCCGAGACGTACGGATACGCACGCACCGTGGGCGACGCCGTCACACAACTTGAGCACTACAACGCCTATAAAATTCTTATGTCCACGCCACTTGCCAACCGCATCGCCCAAGATGAAGAGCTTGGACCCCTGCTCTGCCTCAATGAGCTCGAACTCGAGGTCACAGAAATCTCGCCTCGCGAGTGCACCAAACGGGCCGGAATCAAGGCCGTGCTTGACGCCCTGGGGCCAGACCACGGCACCGTATATGGCATTGGCGACGCGAGTAACGACATCGCCCTCATGGAGGCGGTCGATGTTGGCATCGCTATGGGCAACGCGCCGGACTTCCTCAAGGAAAAGGCCGACTACGTAACCGACAGCTTCGACCACGACGGCGTCGTCACCGCGCTCGAACACTTTGGGCTTATCTAGCCGAGCCCCTTGCCGCGTTTGCAGCCGCAAGACTCAATCTCCTTCAACCGCCGCGCTCGACGCCCTAATGTGGCAATATGTTGTCTGCATAATGCAACGATGCAACCTAAGAAAGAATGCGAGAACCCGTGTCCAGTCCGTTTACCAGCTTTTTAGCCCAGCACTTTGACCAGATCAACGACTATCTGGCCACGTTCTTTGACGGACAGGCGACCTCTGCCGATATCGAGCGCTACCTGTACGCGCCGCTCTCGGCTTTTACGGCCAACGCCGGCAAGCGCCACCGCCCGCTTATCTGCATGCTCGCCGCAACCGCAGTGGGCGGTAGCTTTGAGAGCGCCCGCAGCGCCGCGGCAGCTATCGAGCATTTCCAGTCGGGCGCGCTGATTCACGACGACATCGCCGATAACGGGCAGCTGCGCCGCGGCAAGCCCTGCATGCACCTCACCGAGGGCACGGGGCTTGCCATCAACTGCGGCGACCTGGCACTTACCATGGTCACCAAGACGGTTCTCGACGACCCCACACTCGAGGCAGACGTGAAACTCCGTGTGCTCCACGAGCTCACCGAGATGATCGTTCACACCATCGAGGGCCAGGCGCTCGACTTGGGCTGGGTCCGCGATGGACGCTTTGACATCTCGGTCGACGATTATCTGGACATGGCGACGCACAAGACCGCGTACTACAGCGGAGCCACGCCACTTGCCGCCGGAGCCATTATCGGCGGCGGCAGCGATGAGCAGATTGAGGCACTGCGCGCCTTTGGTCTGCACACGGGCCTTGCCTTTCAGATTCAGGACGATCTGCTCAACTTGATCGGCACCAAAGAGGCCGCCAACAAGGACTTCCGCACCGATATCACCGAGGGCAAGCGCACCCTCGTCGCCGTGCACGCCCTGTCAGACGAGCGTTATCACGACGAGGTCGAGGCAATCCTTTCCTCGGGCACCGAGGACCCCGTGCAACTTGCACGCGCCGTGGAAATCTTCCAGGAGACCGGCTCCATCGATTACGCCCACACTTACGCGCTCGACCTGACCGCCAAGGCGAAAGCGGCCATCGAGAACGTTGAGCTTGATCCGCACGCACGCGAGCTGTTCCTCTCCATGGCAGATTTCTTTGTGGAGCGCCTTAACTAGCGGGGTTATAAAACCTTTCAGCAGCGTATTTGGGTACAACTTGCTACACTGTTGAGTGCATGTTTATGCATCCCTTTGCGTTGTCTATCCGACACACGCTCAAATAGTACGAATGGTACGCCGAAAGGGGTTCGTTCATGGAACCTATTACAACGGGCATGCAGGGAGCAGCCGTCGAGGACGTCCAGTCCCGCCTTCTGCAGCTCGGCTATACAATCGATGACACCGAGGTCGCCGATAAGCGCTTTGGCGCCACCACCGAGCAGGCCGTTGGCACCTTTAGGCTCGACAGCGGTCTTGCCGCCGGTCACGCCGTTGACATTCCCTGCTGGAGTGCCCTGGTCGACGCCTCGTATAAACTGGGCGATCGTACGCTCTATCTGCGTATGCCCAATTTCCATGGTGCCGACGTTCAGGCCCTGCAGAGGGCGCTCAACGTTTTGGGCTTTGCCTGCGGTGAGGACGACGGCTATTTTGGCCCGCACACCGAGGCCGCTCTGCAGCAGTTCCAAGAAAATGTCGGCCTGTTTGCCGATGGCATGGCGTTCCAGGATACCTACGCCTATATCAACCGCCTGCATCACGTGTGGGAGGGCAAGCCCTCGGTTACCGAGGCCGAGTCGCGCATCGGCTTTGCCCGCGCCGCCAACGTTCTCGAGCGCTTCCAGATTGCCGTCATCGGTGAGGACCCCATCGCGCGTAGCGTTGCATCGCGCATGTGGAACATCGCCACGGCGACGACCGACAGCAGCGGCATGATGCTTTGCGATTCCGAGGTTCCGACCGACGTGGATCTGGTGCTCGAGATCGCAAGCGATGAGCTGCCCGCAGATGCTGCGCCGCGCGCCACGATCGCCCTTGCCGAGTGTCACAACCTTGCACAGCGCATCCGCGCCGCCAATGTCGCCGCGCAGCAAAAGCCCGCGCGCATTCGCATTGAGCTCACGGGCATGACGCGCTACAACGGAACCTTCACCGCAAGTGATGCGCAGACACTCGCCGTACGCCTGCTCGATTGCGTTTGCGATGCCCTCGCAGATTAGGTAAACTAAACGGGTTGCTTTTGGGCAACACCACACATTGGGACGTAGTTCAACGGTAGAACTCCGGTTTTTGGTGCCGGCTGTTGGGGGTTCGAATCCCTCCGTCCCAGCCCCAAAGAACATAGCGCTCCAGGCTCTTATGAACCTGGAGCGCTTTTTCGTGGGCATGCGGAGGGATTCGAACCCGCAAGGGTGCAGAGCTGAGGAAACGCGAAGCGTTTTCCAGCGCAGCACGCAAGGAGCGAAGCGACGCAGCGGGGCGCGGCCGCCGGCAGGCGGTCGCGGAATCCCTCCGTCCCACATCGACCGAGAGCTCCTCGCGTTAAGAAAATCGAGCCAACGCCGCCAAGCGGAGGGATTCGAACCCGCAAGGAATCTACCTATATAAGACAGACGCCCCAGGCCCATAACGACCAAGAGCGCCTTGCATCTAGAATTATCAGCCCTGTTCCGAAAAGCGAGCCGCATGCAACAACCAAGTAACCACAGGCCCCGGGAGAGCGGGGACACCGGCTTAGGTTTATCGCGAGTTCCGCACGAACAGGAGGCCACGTGACCTCGATGTTTTGGACGTGACAGCGAGAGGGGTCCTGGTATGGCAAGGTGACGTGAAACAAGGCGGCGCTGACCTTCTGGTCGCGCCGCCGAAGTTGAACGTCAGATTGCCGTGCCAGGGCCCCTCGCAGCGTCAAGAAGACCGCCGTTCGGTAGAACGGCGGAACTAATTGTTCAGCATGCGGTCGAAGCTTCCCGAGTCGCCATCCCGATAGTCGGCGGTCATCAGAATCTCCTGCGGAATGCGTCCGCCCTCACGCAGCACGTTGCGGAACTGTACGCGCGTGACCATGGGCAGATCCTTGATCGTCGCCGCCAGGTTCTGCGGTACACCCTGGTTGGCAGCCGCGGGCTCGCACTCGCCGCCGGCCTTCACGCGACGCTTGTGCTCGGCGAGCATGGCGCGATACATACCGGCATGCAGGCGAATCTCAACCACATTGGCGTTACGGGTCTGCTCGACAATGCGCGCACCCTCTCGGTCGATGTCGCCCACGTAGTAGACATAGTTAAAGCGATAGCCGATCTCGGCCAGATAATCATCCAGTGCGTGTGAAACGCTCGCCTTGCAGCCGCCACCAAAGATCACGCCACCCACCTTGGTGCCAAAAAGCTTGGCGTGCTTGCGGCCGCGCAGGAGCTTGACGATCTCGTCATAGGTGTCCAGGTTCTCGACCATAATGAACGGCTTGTCGGCGCCCAGCGTAAAGAAGCCCGTAAAGTGCACAGGGCGGTTGGGGGCGACCTTAATCGCCTGCATGCTGATGCCCTTTTCGGTCATACGCCGAATCAGACGCTCGCCGTGCTTGCCGTCAAAGGCCTTCTCATCGTTAAAAATCTGGTAGGCGCGCTGGCGACGCGAAGCGACCGGCGTGTCGGCGCCGCGATTCTGCTCTATCCAAGCCTGGATGATCGCAATCTCCTCGGCAATCTTGCGGTTGGACATCTCGTTGTGCTGAGTGCGCTGCGGAGCTTTTTTGTTATCCTTGCCCTCGACCTTAACGATTTGAGTCTGCTGCTCCTTAATCTTGGAGAGCGCCGTAGGCGTGGGAACGACCTTGAGCAGCTGCCTGCCCAGGACACGGGCCAGAGAAAACGCCGAAACCTCGCCATGAGCGGGCGGCTCAGACTGCTGGGCGGCCGCATCGTTTGCAGTCGGTTTGGGCTGCGCCTGGGATTTGCGCTTGGAATCCGCCTGAGCTTTGCGCTCTTGCTTTGGCGCGGACGGACCCTTTTGCGAGCGCTCGGGCTTGTCCCCCTTCGCCGGCTGGCGCTTGGGCTGCTCCACCAGGGCCTCAGCCTTCGCATCCTTACTTTGCGTCGCCGCCTTCTCGGCCGCGGCCTCGGCATTTGAGCCACGACCGCCACGGTGACGACGACGGCGGGGCTTGCTCGAAGCGCTCTCCCCTGCCTGCTTATCAGCGGACTGCTGAGCTTTGACCTCGGCGTCGGCCGCAGGCTGCGACTCGGAAGGTTGCTGCTCGCAAGCCACCGGCTCAACGGTTTTCTCAGTTTGTTCGGCCTTATCGGCCTGAGCGGTCGAAGCCGGCTCGCCCTTCTCCTGACGCTTTACGGGATACGCGCGTCCCGCAAAACCGCGGCCGGGACGACACGAACCCGGAGCCCTCTTGGCAGACTCCTCAACATCGTCCGCAACCTCGGAAGGCTCTTCAGCTTCATGCGCGACATCCTGCTGCACAGCCTTAAAGTGAGCACCGCGACGACGCTTGGGCTCTTGGGCCTCCACGGGCTTTTGCTCCTTCGCGGGCTTCTGCGACTCAGCGGCAACCTCGGTCACAACAGTCTCGGTATCGAGTTCATCCTTTTGAGCCACGGCACGACGGAAGCGCTCCTGCTGGGCACGGCGCTGAGCATCGCGCTTGCCGCCCCCACCAAAACCGCCGCGGCCGGCCTTGGCCGTAAAGGCGCGAACGACGTTCTCATCGAGCAGCTCGTCGGTATCGACATGCTCGCGCGGGGCCGTTTCCACCGAAGCGGGCGCCTCGACAACGTCCTCGACGGCCTCTTCGACAGCCTCGGCAAGCTGCTCCTGAGCATCACTTATCTCGGCATGAATGGTATAGAACGCCGGACGTCCGTTAATGCCGCTGCCCTCGATCTTGGTAACGATCTTTGCCGCGATGAGTTCGTCGCGCATCGCCTTGGTGTCGCATTCCTTATCGACGGAGCGGAAAATCTGCGCCAGCGCGCTCGACTTGATCTTGAGTGCCTTGCGGCAGAGCAGGTCGTAGGCAACTAGCTTGGCGCGCTCGGCAGAAAGCGACGTCTGGCTGCTCAGACGCTCAGCCAGGGCATCGACATTATTTTGGTTATCGGAATATACCGTCTTGGCCACGGGGCCCCTTTCATATGTACACATATACGTCTATATGGTACAACGCGCGCCCTTATCCACGCAAAACATCTGCGAGAACACTCGGGCATCGCCCGCTTTTGCATCAAAACCACCCCTAAAAGGGGTGGTTTGCTCTTAGGGTATAACCCTTGGATTTCCGGCACGCGTCTAAAGGCGCCGGCCCTCACGGGGTTCGGGCCGCACTGCAGATTGACCCGTGGCGGGCCGGTCAAACCGGCGCTATTTACGCCCCGGCCCCCTGCCGAAGGGGTCCTCGTACTCCTTGACGCTCA
>DBGEDL010000018.1:0-4328 GCA_048375035.1 Collinsella sp. | reverse complement strand
GCCCGCGGATATTAGCTTGCCAGGCAAGCGTCGACTAAACGTGCAGCGTGCGCGGGCCCTCCCGACGGGAAACGAAAAAGCCCGGTTTTAAACCGGGCTCGAACAAACACGCCTATTGACAATGGCTTTCTCATATTAAAGAGCGGCTGGGCTTGCCGTCATGCTCACCACTCCATACGTGGATGACCTTTCCATCTTTGTCCGAGTCGTCGTCGACCGACCAAATGCTGTAGCCCGTCTTTTTATGCTCTTCGAAATTGAGCAAGGTGCGGATAGCATACCAGTTTGTATCGTCATTCTTGGTCGTTACGTTCTCAAGGATGAGCTTGCTGGACGTGCCGTCGTTAAACAGGTGGCAGACGTTGCCGCGAACGTTGCCGTCTTGGTTGACGCTTGCGGTGCGAAAATAGCCCGCGGGGCGAAGGCGAATGACGAAATTGTCGAGGCTGACTGACGCTGTGGCAGCGTCTTCTGCAAATGCCGCGCGCACGGGAAGGCCCGGCGCTGCGGTTTCGGGCAGGCTTGCAAGTGGTGACAACGCCGCAAGCCCTAGGCCCAGCGTAAACGCTCGGCGGCTGATGGCATGGTGTTCGGTCATAACTTCTCCATTCGCAGAGTGCGGTTATGCGATAGTTTTGGTCACTATACTGCCCAGATGTTTAAAGATGCTGGTTTAATTGTCTGCGCGGCGCAATAAATCGGCGGGCGGACGTGTTGGGGTGCTTGTCGTTTTCGTACTGTTGCTACATTTGGAGCGGTTCCGGCGTCCGGCATCCTCGCGTTCGTTGGCTACCGGCATAAGAAAGGGAGGGTCGGTTTACCGGCCCTCCCTGGGTACGAAGCGCTGGGGTACCGTCGCTTGTTTGCACTGCGCCCGTGTTTCCCGCTGCACTCGCCAGTCGCTTAGCGCTTGATCTCGATATCGTCGAGCTTGACGTCCATGGCCTCGGTCTTGGCCTCGGCGATGTCGTCGGCAAACTCCAGGGACTTCATCATGGTCTCGACGGCGTCCTTGTGTTCCTCGACGTTGTCGATACGCACATACACGCTGCCACCGTCAACGTCGGTGAAGTACTCGGTCGTCACGCCGCCCGAGTGCGTAAAGTAGGCGCTGCGCCAGGTCTTGCCGTTGTACTTAACGGGATCGCTCTCGGTCCATCCGGAGTTGGTCTTCCACTTTGCCTCGTAGTCGAACAGTTCATCGGCGTTCTTGTCAGGATCGAAGACGGGGATGAAGCGGTCACTGGCATGCTCGCTCTCGGTGAACTTAAACTGGGCCCTGTCGGCGGTATCGCCTGCAACGTCCGTGATTTCGACGCCCTCGGGCACCTCGACTTTAAACCAAATGAAGTCAGTCCTCATATCCACGGCTGGCTTTTCTGCTCCGCCGCCACCGCCACTGCCGGCAGCGCCACCGCTTCCACCGCAGCCCACCAGGGCAACTGCGGCAAAGAGACTGATGCAGAGGGTGAGAATCGCAAAGGCCTTCTTTTTCATGGTCGTGTCCTCCTCGATCTGTAACCGCCCATGGATTATCTGCCTTTACTGTACGCGTGGACGGCTCGCTAGGGTGGGCCATGTGTCCCATTCTGAGGGCCGGATTTGCGCCGTTAAGTGGCAATATGCTCGGACGCAAAAGAGGGGAGGGCCGATGCTGTCGGCCCTCCCCGGGGTTGGGTGCCCGTTGTTTTAATGGGGCGTATGTGCGCAGGTGCGCGTAGGCGCGTGCGGGTGTCCCGTTACTTGATCTCGATGCTCGAAATCTCGACTTCGCGTGCCTCGTCAACTGCTTTCTTCATGTCGTCGGGGAACTCGATGGAGTTGAGGAGCGTCTCGGCTTCTTTCTTGTGAAGGTCGACGTTCCTAATCATGATATAGACGCTTCCCGTGTCGACGTCGGTAAAGAGGTAGGTATAAGTGCCGCCGTTGTCCTTGCACGTTCCGGTGAGCCATGTTCTGCCGTTGTACTCGACGGGGTCGCCATCCTCCCACTGGAACGTTCCAGTGTGCCTTTCGGCCTGCTCTGCAAAGGACTCTTCGGCCGTCATCTTCTCTTGCCAAACGGGGATGAAACGGTCGGCTGTGGTGTTCTCGTTCTCGGGGAAGGTGAGCTGGACCCTGTCGGCATTCTTGCCGGCGGAGTCGCTTACGCCGACGCCCTCGGGCATCTCGACCTTAAACCAGATGAAGTCGGTCTTCTTGGCGACGGGGGCCTTTTCCTTGCTCTCGCTCTTGGAGGCGCTGCCGCCGCCCGATGCGCTCCCGCCGCAGCCGACAAGGGCAAACACGGCAAAGAGGGCGATGCAAAGGGAAAGGAACGATAGGGTCTTTTTCTTCATGGTGGCGTCCTCCTTGTCTGCCAGGGACATCGTGTGCCGCGGATCGCTGGGGCGGCGGCTACGCGCACATGATGCCTTTGTTTACTGTGCGGTTATTCCTCCATTCGTCGTCCGGTGCCGTGATGAGCTTGCCCCAACATAGGGCTCCTTACCTATATGTATGCCCCAGTTGCCGTCGTCCGGGAGTCTCGAAAGGTGGGCCATGTGTCCCATGTTTGCGGTGCCGACGCCTATCGTTCGTCATAGAAATCCGCGATGGCCAGGTGCGCTGACGCTCGCGTACTTATGGGCTAGACTTAGCACCATTACGTGATCGATGCGGTCGGCCGACGTCGGCCGCCCGACCGATATATATGACTTGAAGGTGCGTGTGCGTATGAGCCAAGAGATGATGGATAAAACCTGTCGCGGTTTTGCCGAGGCGCTTGCCGCACGCGAGCCGGTTCCCGGCGGCGGTAGCGCGAGCGCCTTTGTAGGTGCACTGGGCGCCTCGCTTTGCGGGATGGTTGCTCGCTATGGGGCGACAAACCCTGCGCTTGCCGATCGCGCAGACGATCTGACGCGCGCGTTTGCCCAGGCGGATGAGTTGGCGCAGGAACTTGTGGGTCTGGTCGCCGAGGACGTTCGTGCCTACGGGCAGGTGTCCACGGCGTACGGTATTCCGCGTGACGATCCGGCTCGAGCGACCGCGATTCAGGATGCGCTGCATGTGGCCGCTATGCCGCCGTATCGCATTATGGATGCCTGCGGGCGTGCGCTGGCGCTGCTCGAGGACATGGCCGACAAGGGTTCGCGTCAGCTGCTGTCCGATGTGGCGTGCGGCGCCGTGTTCTGCCGTGCCGCTATGCAGGGCGCGAGCTTGACGCTCTTTGCGAACACCACGTCTATGAAAGATCGCGTTCGTGCCGAGGAGCTCGAGACGGCGTGTGATGAGCTGCTCGACACATGGTTGCCGCGCGCCGATGCGCTGGCGCGCCGCGCCGCCGACGCTGCAAGGAAGAGAGGATAGCCATGGCTGAGCTACTGAAGGGTGCTCCTGTTGCTCGCGCGCTGACCGAGGAACTTGCTGTTCGCTGTGCCGCTTTGCGTGAGCGCGGCGTTGTGCCGACGTTCGCCATCGTTCGCGTGGGCGAGCGCGAGGACGACCTGTCCTACGAGCGCGGTGCGCTCAAGCGCTGTGAAAAAGTGGGGATTGAGGTTCGTCGCATTTTGCTTCCCGCCGATGTTTCGCAGGACGAGCTGTTGACGGCCATCGAGGACATCAATACCGATTCGGCTGTCCATGGCTGTCTGATGTTCCGCCCGCTGCCCGCCGGCCTTGACGAGAACGCCGTCGCCGCAGCGCTCGATCCCGCCAAGGACGTTGACTCCATGACGCCGGCTTCGCTACTCACCACGCTTTCGGGGCGCGGTGAGGGTTTTGCCCCCTGCACAGCCGAAGCCGTGCTTGCTCTGCTGGATCATTACGGCGTTGAGCTGGATGGGGCCAAGGTCGCGGTTGTCGGTCGGTCGCTGGTTATCGGGCGTCCTGTTGCCGCCATGCTTACGGCTCGCAATGCCACGGTGACGACGTGCCATACGCATACGCGCGACTTGGCTGCCGAGTGCTGTTCTGCCGACATTGTTGTTGCCGCGGTTGGACGCGCGCGCACGATTGGCGCGGATGCGGTTCGCGAGGGCCAGACGATCATCGATGTTGGCATTAATTGGGACGAGGCTGCCGGAAAACTGGTCGGCGACGTGGATTTTGATGCTGCGGAACCGATCGTTGGCGCCATCACACCCGTGCCGGGCGGCGTGGGGGCTGTGACCACCGCAATTCTCGCCAAACACGTGATTGAGGCGGCGGAGCGGGTAGCGCGCAGAGATGTGGTGTAAGAGGCGGGGCATGCCCCGCCTCTTCTCTTTAGAGGCTTTAGCCTGTGCGGGGCGCGCAGCGCGCCGCATCAGAAACCACCCGCTATGCGGGTGGGGCCAAACGGCTTTACA
>DBGEDL010000017.1:0-40461 GCA_048375035.1 Collinsella sp. | reverse complement strand
GCGTCCGGGCGGTCCTCGGCGCCGACGGGACGCGCCGCGCGTTCCGCGCCGTGCTCACCGACAACGGCGCGGAGTTCTCCGCCGCGGGCGCGATCGCCGCGCTCCTCGGCGAGGGGCCCGGCGAGACGAGGCTGTTCTACTGCGACCCGCGCCGCAGCGACCAGAAGGGCGCCTGCGAGCGCAACCACGTCGAGATCAGGAAGCTGCTGCCCAAGGGCGCCGGAATCAGGTTCGACCGGCTCGCCCCGGCGGACCTGGCGCTCGCCATGTCGCACGCGAACTCCGAGCCCCGCGGCGCGCTCGGCTTCTCGACGCCCGCCCGCGCCTTCAGGGCGATGCTCGGGGAGGACGCGGCGGCGCTGCTGGACGCCTACGGCGTGGGGGACGTGGCGCTCGGCGAACTCGACCTGACGCCGGGCCTCATCGAGAGGGCGCGCGCAGAGAGGGGCGATGCCCCGCTGGCCTAGCCTGAAGGGAAAAAAGGAATAGGCGGACCGACCGTCCGGCTGAGTCTGGGAAGAGGTGCCGGGCGGCGGGCGGAGCATGGCCACCGGACCCATCGAAACACATCTCCACCGTTCCTTCAACTGGGGAAATGCCGCCCCCGGACCCCAGGAGGGGCCGCGGGGGCGTTCGGCTAGCTGCGGGAATGGCCTATTTGCTCAATGTGTTCGGCTGAGATCGGAAATCAACCCGTGCTTGCAATACGATGGGCCCAAACGAATGGGCGGGCTTACTGAACTTTGCTGGTGAACTCGAGGTATTGCATGCGCTGCAGCTTGTCGATCGTCGAGGCGTAGGGGCTGTCTTCCGATTCCAAGTCGTAGCGCAGCCCGTCGGCACCGAGATAGCCGGCGACATTGATGGTGGGCACATCTGACCTTGTCGCAAGCAGGGCCTTTTGGTAATTGGTGAGCGGGGCGCCGATCTTATTAAGGGTAATGGCTGCAATCTCGTTTGCCCCGACGGTGTCGTAGACGTTGAGCTCGGTATTGCCGGCGATCTCATAGTTAGCCCAGACGAGATATGTCGACTGATAGATACGGAAAGCGTGGCTTGCCGTATCTTCCTGAGGGTACAGCTCGTCGTTGAGAGTCGTTGCGGCGCTCGGCTGATGGTCGCCAAAAAAGACAAGAACAACCGGTCTGCCGATATTGCGGAGCTCGTTGATAAAGTACTCGAGGTCCCGGTCGGATGCGTTGATGCAGGTGAGATAGGTGTTGAGCGCGCTGTTGGCACCCTCACTGGCTCCCTCGACCCAATAGTTTGTCAGCTCTTCGGCGGGAACGGTGCCATAGTCGTAGCCGCCGTGATTTTGCATCGTGACGTCAAAGATGAACTGCGGGGCTTCGTCGGTTCTAAGCAGGTCGAGTATCTTGTCGTAGGTGGCGTAGTCGCATACGCCGGCATGGTAATAGGGCGCACCTTCGAAATCGCCGATTGAAAGAAAGTCTCCAAAGCCCAGCTGCTGATAGATTTTATCGCGATGGTAGTTGACGGGGTTTTGCGGGTGCATAGCGGTAGCGGTATACCCAAGCTCTTTAAGGTCCTTTGCCAGGCTGTTGACGCCATTCATCTGATACAGCTGATAGGGGATTTTGCCTAATCCGACAAAGGCCGTTGTCGCTCCGGTCAAAAATTCGAATTCGGAGTTCGCCGTTCCGCCACCGGCGACCGAAGCGAGCATGGTGCCGCGAACAAGTGTGTCGGGAAGCGAGTTGTAGAATGCGGGGCCGGTGTACCCGGCCGTCTGGAGCTGCTCAAAGCACGAAAGGTCGCTAAAACTCTCGTTCATGACGGCAACAATCGTCGGCTTGATTTCATTGAACTGGGCAACGGCCGCCGCGCGCTGTTCGCTCGAGCCATATGTGCTGTCGTAGACGGCGGCGAGCTCCTGCTCGATGCTCTGCGCCTCATCGGGCGTATAGTCTTTGGGCTTCTCAATGGGCAACTCGTTGACCATTTCGGTGAACGAAGTGATAAAACCCTGAGACGCATACGTGGTGATGGGCTGCCAACGGTCAAATCCAAAATCCAGCGCCTGCTCCAAGTCGATGTTGGAAAAGCCTGAGAGCCCCACAACGGTCACTAGCAGAAAAGCACAGAGGTTAGCGGCGATAGCGGGGAAGACATGGGTGGGCGTACGGAGCTTTCGCGGTCGGATGAGCGAAAGAAGCCCCAGGGAAATCTCCAGCAGGGCGAGAGAGGTTACGATTCCGGCGGTAAAGGTAAACTCGTATCCCTCGCTCACTTCCATTGCGGTGCCAAGGGCCAAGATATCGCTTGGCAGGATGGCTTCGCCTTTAAACGTTATGACGAAGTGCTCGGCAATGCCAAGGATGCAACAGACGACGGGCACGAGGGCCATGACGCCTCCATGACGCTGTCCCAGCAAATAAAGGGAGAGCAGAACCGTCGCGAGCAGCCCGACGGAAAACCCGAATGAGTTGGCGGGAATGCGATAGAACGTTTCGTTGCAGGCAATTTCGAGTGAAACGAACGAGAGCGCTGAAACAGCGGCGATGACAAGGATGTCACGGCAAATACAGGCAACCGTTCCCGTCGTAAGGTCGGTTTGGTCGATAAGTCCCGAAACCAAGGGCTCGACAAGAAGCATGACGGCGGCAGCACCGAGCGCCGAATAAGAAAGGACCCATAGGGAGCTGCCCTCATTTACGAGCAATTGATTCGTAACCCATGCAGCTACCACGCCGAGCGGGATGAGGAGCGTCGCGCACCAAAAGACGCGGGCAATGGGTGGCTTTTCGTTGCGTTTGATTGAAAAATACACGCGCACGACGACGGCGGCCACGATAAGGACGGCGATGAATACGGGCAGATTGGCCATGTCGCTCGAAGTGATTTCAAGGGGGATATCTTCGGTCATGGACGTTCCTCTGGTACAGCAAATTAAGTTCAGTATTAGATTACTGTAACCTTTTCACGGCATTTCGAGAAACAAAGCGCCCGATACGCAAAGCTAAAGGTCTGCGAATCTTGTATTACGAACATCTGTGCGCGTCGAGTGCGCTAAACTCATCGACAGTATGATTCGATGCAATAGGAGGCAAGGAGCTTCCATGTCTGATTCTTCTATCGTTATTCGCGGCGCTCGTGAGCACAACCTCCGTGATATCGATGTTTCCATTCCGCGTGACCAACTCGTGGTCATTACCGGTCTTTCTGGCTCGGGCAAGAGTTCGCTGGCATTCGACACTATCTATGCCGAGGGCCAGCGTCGATACGTCGAGAGCCTTTCGAGTTATGCGCGCCAGTTCTTGGGCCAGATGGACAAACCCGACTTGGATTCAATCGACGGCCTTTCGCCGGCTGTCTCAATTGATCAAAAGACGACATCCAAGAACCCGCGCTCGACGGTTGGCACCGTAACCGAGATTTATGACTATCTGCGCCTGCTGTTCGCCCGTGTGGGCACCCCGCACTGTCCCGAATGCGGCCGTGTCATTGAGCGTCAGACGACCGATCAGGTTGCCGACAAGGTCTTGGCGGCGGGGGAGGGCCGCCGCGCGTTTGTGCTGGCACCGGTGGTACGCGGGCGAAAAGGCGAGTACACCAAACTGTTTGAGGACCTTCGCGCCGAGGGCTTTAGCCGCGTGCGTGTCGACGGTGAAGTGCGCTCGCTCGACGATCCGATCGATCTGGACAAGAAGTTCAAGCACGATATCGAGGTCGTGGTCGATCGCATCGTGATTCGCGAGAACTCGCTGGGCCGTATCGCCGAGTCCGTTGAACAGGCGACTGCGCTGGCGCACGGCAATGTGAACGTATACTTGCTGCCCGACCGCGACGCTCCCGAGGGGACCGAAGGCGAGTTGCTGGAGTATTCGCTGGCGTTAGCGTGCCCGGAGCATGGACACTCCATCGATGACCTGCAGCCGCGCGATTTCTCGTTCAACGCGCCCTATGGCGCGTGCCCCGAGTGCGATGGCCTGGGTTTTAAGAAGACGGTCGATGCCGAGGCCCTAATCGAAGACCCCTCGAAGTCGATCGCCGACGGGGTCTTTGGCAGCCTGTTTGGCAACTCTAACTACTATCCGCAGATTTTCGCTGCGGTTTGTAAGCACTTCAAGGTGAGCGTCGATACGCCGTGGGAGGATCTGCCTCCGCGGGTGCGTCGCGCGTTTTTAGACGGCATGGGCGACCAGAAGATTTCGGTCGACTATCAAAAGCTCGATGGGCGCCGCAGCCAGTGGGACACCAAGTTCTCGGGCGTGCGCAATATCCTGTACGAGCGCTATACCGAGACGACGAATGAGAACACCAAGGCGCGCTTGGAGAAGTACATCCGCGAGGAGCCGTGCTCGAGTTGCCATGGTGCTCGTCTGCGCCCCGAGATGCTCGCCGTTACCATAGGCGGTAAGTCCATTTACGAGGTCTGCTGCCTATCGTGTCGCGAGTCGCTCGAGTTTTTTGAGGGCTTGGAGCTTACCGAGCGCCAACAATTTATCGGCGGGCGCATCGTTAAGGAAATCCTGGAGCGCCTGCGCTTTCTGGTCGATGTCGGACTCGACTATCTGACCCTCGACCGTGCCTCGGCGACGCTTTCCGGTGGCGAGGCCCAGCGTATTCGACTGGCAACGCAGATCGGCGCGGGTCTCATGGGCGTGCTCTATATTCTGGACGAGCCCTCGATCGGTCTTCATCAGCGCGATAACGAGCGCCTGATCAAGACGCTTGAGCGCCTACGCGATATCGGCAATACCGTCATCGTCGTCGAGCATGATGAGGATACGATTCGTGCTGCCGACTATGTGATCGACATGGGCCCCGGTGCGGGCGTGAACGGCGGACACGTGGTCGCCGCGGGAACGCCTGCCGATATCATGGCGTGCCCCGATTCGATGACGGGTGCCTACCTGACCGGCAAGCGAATGATTCGGGTTCCCGATGAACGCCGCAAGCCCGGTCGCGGCTGCCTTAAGATCACGGGCGCCCGCGCCAACAACCTCAAAAACGTTACCGCCAAGATCGAGTTTGGCACGCTTACGGTTGTTACCGGCGTGTCGGGATCGGGCAAGAGCTCCCTGGTTACCGACACCATTGCGCCTGCGCTTACTAATGCCATTCACCGTTCGACGCGTCCTGTGGGCCCGTACAAAAAGCTCGAGGGTATCGAGTGCATCGATAAGGTTATCGATATCGACCAGTCGCCGATTGGCCGCACGCCGCGTTCCAACCCTGCTACGTACATTGGCCTGTGGGATGATCTTCGCGCGCTGTTTGCGAGTACGCCGGAGTCGAAGGCGCGTGGCTACTCGCCGGGACGTTTCTCCTTTAACGTGAGCGGCGGTCGCTGCGAAGCATGCAAGGGCGACGGACAAATTAAGATCGAGATGCACTTCCTTCCCGATATCTATGTCCCCTGTGAGGTCTGCGGCGGCAAACGCTATAACCGCGAGACGCTTGAGGTCACCTACCGTGGTAAGACCATCTCGGACGTGCTCGACATGAGCGTCACCGAGGCGCTGGCCTTCTTTGGGAATATCCCGCAGATTAAGCGCAAGCTCCAGACGCTGTACGATGTAGGCTTGGGCTACGTGAGCCTGGGCCAGCCCGCCACGACGCTCTCGGGCGGCGAGGCGCAGCGTGTGAAGCTCGCCAAGGAGCTTCATCGACGCCAGACGGGCAAGACGTTCTATATTTTGGACGAGCCGACGACCGGCCTTCATTTTGAGGACGTCCGCCAGCTGCTCGATGTGCTGCAGCGCTTGGTCGATGCGGGCAACACGGTGCTGGTGATTGAACACAACCTTGATGTCATCAAGGTTGCCGACCGCCTGATCGATATGGGCCCCGAGGGCGGTAACGGCGGCGGAACCGTCGTGGTTTCGGGCACACCGGAGCAGGTTGCGGACTGTCCGCAGAGTTATACGGGCAAGTTTTTGGCGCCGTTGCTCAGGCGTGACCGGGAGCGTCAGGCTCAACTTGATGCTCAATAAATAGGCGATTCAGTTTATGGGCGCCATCGACTCCTTGTGATTCGATGGCGCTTGCTGTGTCGAAGTGACGTATGCAGCCGAATTGGACATATACTTAATCCTTGCGTCCGAATGCGAGGGAAAGGATATGCCATGGCAAAGGCTGTAAAGACGCCAAAAACCAATGCGATGCGCGAGCTGGAAAGCGCCGGCATTTCCTATGTTCTACATACGTACGAAGACGATGGTGATGAGTCGGCGGGCCTGGGGGTCGCGATTTCGGAGCAGCTTGGCGAGGAGCCCGGTCAAGGATTTAAGACCTTGGTCTGCGTGACGCCGTCCAACGACCACGTCGTGTGCTGCATCCCTGTTGCCGACGAGCTCGATCTAAAGTCCGCCGCGCGTGCCGCGGGGGAGAAGTCCTTGGCCATGATGCATGTGAAGGATTTGCTTGCGGCGACTGGCTACGTTCGCGGCGGCTGCAGTCCGGTCGGTATGAAAAAACGCTACCGGACGCTCATTGATGAGACGTGTGTCCTTTGGGATACCATTTTTATTTCGGGAGGCAAGCGTGGTTATCAGCTCGAGCTTGCACCCGATGATTTAATTGCATTTTGCGGGGCGACGGTTGCCGCGATTACGAGAGAGGACTGAGCGATGCCGCAGGAAGAATTGAAGTGCGGAGCTCATTTTGCAAAAGAATCTGCGCCTCAGACACCCTCATCCGAAGTTTCTTCGTCGCGAGATGACACTGACGACATGGGCTCGTCGGACTACTCCACGGTTGGTCGTTCCGCCGGGCTTATGACCATCCTGACTATCGTGTCTCGCGTCACCGGTTTTATCCGCACGTGGGCAATGGCGGCCGCTATCGGCATGTCGCTACTCTCGTCCTCCTATCAGGTCGCCAACAACCTGCCCAATATGCTCTACGAACTCGTGATGGGCGGCATGCTCGTGACGGCGTTTTTGCCCGTGTACATGGGCGTGAGGCGTGAGCAGGGTCGCGAGGCCTCGAACGAGTACGTGGGCAACCTGCTCGGCATTCTGCTTTTGGTGCTGGGTGGCATTTCGTTGCTGGGGACCGTGTTCGCCCCGGGCTTTATCTGGACGCAATCGTTCCTTTCGGGTGACGGCGGTAGCATGGATACCGCTGCGTTCATGTTCCGTTTCTTTGCCATCCAGATTCTGTTTTATGGTTTGGGCTCGGTGTTCTCGGGCGTTCTCAACGCACACCGCGACTACTTCTGGTCGACGTTTGCCCCGGTCCTCAACAATGTGATCGTCATTGCGAGCTTTATGGGTTTTGCGCCCGTGTCCGCACAGTTTGGCGAACGTGCCGGCATCATCTTGATTGCGGCCGGTACGACCCTCGGTGTCTTTGTTCAGATGGCATGTCAGATCCCCGCGCTTGGCAAGCACGGCGTGCATCCCCATATCCATATCGACTTTAAGGACCCCGCGCTGCGTCAGACGATTGCGCTCGGTATCCCGACGCTGCTCGCCACGGTGTGCATGTTTGTCTCGACTTCTATCACCAACGCTGCCGCGCTGGTGGTCCAGCCCGAGACTGGCCCTTCCGTCATCGCCTATGCGCGCCTGTGGTACACGCTGCCCTACGCGCTGATTGCCGCCTCGCTTTCGACGGCGCTCTATACCGAGCTCTCTCACGACGCACAGGAGAAGGATTACGGCAGCGTTCGCACGGGCATTTCGCGTGGCGTCGCCCAGATGCTGTTCTTCCTGATTCCGTTCGCGCTGTACCTGATTGTCTTCGCGCGTCCGCTCAACATGATTTACTGTGCCGGCAAGTTTGATGAGTCCGGCGTGGCGCTGGTGTCCGAGTTCCTTGTCTACCTGGCGTTCTCGCTGCCGCTCTACGGCGTGGTCGTATTGATGCAGAAAAGCTTCTCTGCCTTGCTCGACATGAAGCCCTATAGCCGCTATTGCCTGTATTCCGCCATCGGCCAGGCCGGCTCGGTTCTGCTGTTTGGCGTTGTGCTGGGCTTCGGTATGCCGGCAATCGCGCTTTCGTATGTCGTCGACTACGTGATCTTGGTCGGATGTTCGCTATGGTGGCTGCGTCGTCGTCTGCGTGGCCTTCAGGTCAAATCTATCCTGCATGGCGGTTTCTTTGGCCTTTTGCTCGGTGGCCTGGGTGCTGCCGCAGGCGCCGGCGTCATGTGGGCGCTTGAGCACTTAGTCGGCGCACTTGGCGGCTCGATTCTGATTACTCTTGGCTACGTTTGCGTTGCCGGTGTCGTCTCGCTTGCTGTTACCTTTGGCCTTGCCGTCGTCCTTAAGATGCCCGAGGTCTCGGCGCTGCTTCGTCGCAAGTAGGTGCGTGTGGCCGGTCACGACAACATTCCAACACTCGCCGAGCAGGTTTCGCGCGTTCCCACGCAGCCCGGATGCTACCTTTGGAAGGATGCCAAGGGCGATGTCATCTACGTTGGCAAGGCGAAAAACCTGCGTTCCCGTATGCGCCAGTACGTGACGCTGCAGGATGAGCGCCAAAAGATCCCGCTGATGATGCAGCTGGTGGCGAGCTTTGACTATATCGTGGTGGAGACCGAGCACGAGGCGTTGGTGCTCGAGCGCAATTTGATTGGTCAATACCATCCGTACTTTAATGTCGACCTCAAGGATGACAAGAGCTATCCCTTTATCGCTATCACCAAGAGCGATCTGTTCCCAGCTATCAAATATACGCGTGAGCGCCATAAGCCGGGAACGCGTTATTTTGGTCCCTATACTGACAGCCGCGCGGCGCGTGAGACCATTGACACGCTGCGCAAGGTGATCCCGATCTGCTCGGCTTCTTGTGCGGAGTGGCGTCGTTGTCGTCGTATCGTCGAGTCCCACAAGGGCGAGGAAGACATCGTCAATATGATTTGCGCGCAAAACGGGCGCCCCTGCTTTGACTACCATGTCGGGCGCGGCCCGGGTGCGTGTGTCGGCGCGATTTCTCCGGCAGACTATGCCAAGAACGTCAAGCGCGTCGAGCGCTTTTTGTCGGGCCATCGCAAGGATGTCGTCGATGAGCTGACCTCCGAGATGACGGATGCCGCCGAGGCGCTCGACTTTGAGCGCGCGGCACGCGTCAAACGTCGTTTGGAGGTCATCAGGGGTCTGGACGACCGTCAGCAAGTCGTTTTTCCCTCCAGTGTCGATATCGATGTCATCGGTTTCTATCGCGAGGAGACCATCTCTGCCGCTTGCGTCTTCGTCGTTCGCGAGGGCCGAACAGTTCGCACCTGCGAGTTCATTCTCGACAAGGGTCTTGATGTTGACGAGGAAGAGCTCCAGTCGGGCTTTCTTAAGCGCTATTACGACGAGACGGCTGATATTCCAGCTGAGATAAACCTCTCTGTCGAGCTTGAGGATGCGGAGGCGCTGGGGGAGTGGCTTGCGGGCAAGCGTGAGCGTTCCTGCCATCTCCATAGGCCGCAGCGTGGTGAGAAGCACCGCCTGCTCGATATGGCATCCAAAAATGCGCGCCATGCCCTCATGCGCTACATGATGCGAACGGGGTACGCTGACGACCGCACCAATCAAGCGCTCCTGGAGCTCGAAAGCGCGCTGGCGCTGCCGGCGCCGCCGATGCGTATCGAGTGCTTCGATATCTCGACGCTGCACGGAACCTTTACCGTCGCCTCGATGGTGGTGTTTACCAACGGACGCGCCGACAAGAGCCAGTACCGTCGTTTCAAAATTCAGGCCGAATTGGACGAAGCAAACGACTTCGTGTCGATGTCCGAGGTTTTGGGACGACGCTATGCTCCCGAGCGCATGGCCGACGAGCGCTTTGGCTCGCGCCCCGATTTGCTCGTTGTCGATGGCGGTAAGCCGCAATTGACCGCTGCGATCAAGCAACTTGAGGCTCTTGGGCTCGATATACCAGTTTGTGGCTTGGCAAAGGCCGATGAGGAGGTTTTCGTGCCTTGGGACGAGACTCCCGTCGTGCTTCCGACCGGGTCCGCGTCGCTCTATCTAATTAAACAGGTGCGCGATGAATCGCACCGTTTTGCAATCACATTCCATCGTGAGTTGCGTGATAAAGCCATGACGGTTTCGGTACTCGATGACGTTCCAGGCGTGGGACCCACCAGAAAACGTGCCCTTATGCGCCATTTTGGCTCGATGAAGCGTTTGCGCGCGGCGAGCGAGCAAGAGATCGCGGAAGTTCGCGGCATACCTGCCGATGTTGCCAAGGCGGTCCACGAGGCGCTCGTTGCGTGGAATGCCGAGCGCGCCGAGGCGGCGGCTGGCCATTCCGATAGCTAAACACGAGCCTAAACTACTGATATACATGATTGCGTGATTTTCAACCATTTATTTCGCCATGATTGCCTGCTGGTTTCGGGTTTTATTAACGCTAAAACGTTTGACTGACCCAAGTGAAAACCCTGCTATCCTGCGGGTTGACGAAGACTGATATCTCACCTCGCCGATACATACTGTCTGGCGAATCGTTTGTCAACGAATTCGGTGAACGGTAGTAAATACCGTTCAAGCGGATGTATGTATCGGTCGCCGAGCGCGGCACCTCAGTTGGGTTCGTCGGTAGGTAAGGTATATATCGTCCGCAAGTTGCGCGGGGGCAAGTCTAGGTGCTCCCGAGTAAGATTCTCTATTGATAGGAGAAGACATGGCCATCATCAACAAGGGTATGTCCAGGCGTTCGTTCCTCGGCCTCACCGGCAGCGTCGCTGCTGTCGCAGGGCTTGGTCTCACCGGCTGCGGTGGCAGCTCTAGCGACGAGGGTTCCGCTTCCGGTTCCACCGATTCCGCCAACCGTGGCGGCGGCGTGATCACCGCTGGTTCCGCTTACGCTCCGTCCAGCTTCGATCCCGCCAGCACCGGCTCCGCTGTGGGCCTGGGTGCTAACTGGCACGTCGTCGAGGGCCTCTACGGCATCGATTACCACGACTACAGCACCTTCAACGAGCTCGCCACCGACGATCCCAAGTCTGTGGACGACACCACTTTCGAGGTCACCATCCGCAAGGGTGCCAAGTTCTCCGATGGCACCGAGGTCACCGCTGACGATGTTGTCGCCTCCTACACCGCTTGCGCCGCTTCCGCTACCTATGCTCCGTTCTTCCAGCCCTTCGAGTCCATCGAGGCCAAGGACGCCAGCACCGTGACGGTCAAGACCAAGGTCCCCAACTTCTCCCTGCTCAAGGATCGTCTGGCCATCGTCCGCGTTACCCCGGCCACTCAGACCGAGGAGGATCGCGCCAAGCAGCCGATCGGCTCCGGCCCCTGGATGTACGACTCTATCTCCGATACCGAGATTACCCTGGTTCCCAATCCTGAGTACAACGGTGAGTATGCTGCCGAGGATAAGAAGATCCAGTACAGCATCCTGACCGACCCCACCGCTCGCGTTACCGCTCAGCAGGAGGGCTCCACGCTCGTTATGGAGCTCGTTACCGCTGACGCCGTCGACCAGCTTGAGAGCGCCGGCTGCAAGATCGATAACGTTCAGGGTTTCGGCACCCGCTTCATCATGTTCAACGTCGCCAAGGAGCCTTGGAACAACGTCAAGGTCCGTCAGGCTGTCATGTATGCGCTCGACACCGAGAAGATGGTCAGCAACACCTTCGCCGGCCTTGCCACCGCTGCCAGCTGCTACCTGCCCAAGAGCTTCACCAACTATCATGAGGCTTCCACGGTGTACAAGACCGACGCCAAGAAGGCTAAGAAGCTCATCGAGGAGTCTGGCATCACCCCGGGTGCCATCACCCTGCGCACCACCGACAACGAGCAGATTAAGGGCATGGCCGCCCAGGTCAAGAACGACCTCGACGCTCTCGGCTTCGATGTGACCATCCAGACCGATACCTCGCCGGCCACCTACGCTGCCATCGACGGCGGCGAGGCCTACGATATCCTCCTTGCCCCTGGCGATCCTTCCTGCTTCGGCGCCGACCCCGACCTGCTGCTCAACTGGTGGTACGGCGACAACGTCTGGATGCAGACCCGTTGCCCGTGGAAGGAGTCCGCTGAGTGGCAGAAGCTCCACAGTCTCATGGACGAGGCTCTTGCCGCCGAGGGCGACGAGCAGCAGAAGAAGTGGAACGAGTGCTTCGACATCATTGCCGACAACGCCGTTCTGTACCCCGTTGTCCACGTCAAGACCGTCTCCGCTTCCTGGGACGATCCGTCCACTGCGCCCAACGGCGAGGCCCTCGATGGCTTCAAGGGCATCGGCACGACGAGCATGTCCTTCAGGGGCGTTGCGACCGTCAAGGCGTAAGACTCGCTTGAGTCTGTATGCAGGATGTCGGTCGTTGGGACCGTATCCTCATAGTTGAAACAAAGACCCGGGCGGCAACGATGTCGCTCGGGTCTTGTAATGAGTATCCGTACTCATATACCAGTTGGTCCTACCGACAAAAGAAAGGGGAGAGAACGTGAACAACTTGCTACGTTTGATTGGAAGGCGTCTCGTGGCGCTGCCGATCATGGCATTGGGCGTCACCGTCCTGGTGTTCTTCCTTATGTCGTTCTCCAAGACCGACCCCGCCTACACGGCGTTGGGTGACGGTGCCTCGCCCGAGGCGGTCGCCGAGTACCATGAGAAGTATGGTCTGGACGACCCCTGGCCCGTGCGCTACGTGCGCTATATGGGCGATTTGATTCATGGCGACATGGGCACCTATGGTGCTGCTCGCAACTCCGTTGCCAAGCGCATCTCCACGGCCCTGCCCGTTACGATGCAGCTGACCTTCATCGGTCTTGCCATCGGTGCGGTCGTTTCGTTTTTGCTCGGCGTCATCGCGGCACTGTATCGCGACAAATGGCCGGACCAAGTGATCCGCGTCTTTTCCATCGCCGGCTTGGCAACCCCGTCGTTCTGGCTTGCCGTTCTGTTGATCCTGCTGTTCTCTTCCTACCTTAAGGTGCTTCCGGCATCGGGTGCTCTGCCTCACTTCACCACGAATCCGGTTGGCTATCTGGGACGTATGATCATGCCCGCTATCGCCTTGGCATTTCCGCTGACGGGCCAGATGACTCGTATCGTGCGTACCGCCATGGTCGAGGAGCTCGACAAGGACTATGTCCGTATGGCTCGTGGCGCCGGCGTTCCCGAGAAGGTCGTCGTCGGCATCAACGTTCTTCGCAATGCGCTGATCACCCCGGTCACCACCCTCGGTCTTAAGATCGGTTACCTCATGGGCGGCGCCGTCGTCATCGAGGTTATCTTCAACCTCCCCGGCATGGGCACCGCGATTCTGCAGGGCGTTCAGGGCAACGAGGCGAACCTGGTTCAGGGCGTCGTCATCGTCGTTGCTCTCGCCTTCATCATCATCAACATCGTGGTTGACATGCTCTACCTGCTCATCAACCCGCGCATCAGGACGGTGTAGATTATGGTAAAGATTCGAGAGAAGCAAACCGAGCAGCTCGAGAAGGCTGCCTCCAAGGGGCTCAAGCTCGGTGGCTGGAAGAAGATGACGCTGTCTTCTAAGATTGCCGCCGTCGTGCTGGTGCTGGTCGCCCTGACTGCGATTCTGGCGCCCCTTCTTGCCCCCTATAGCCCGGTCGAGATCTTTACGGCTCGCCAGGCTCCCGGCAACGGATTTATCTTCGGTACCGACGATAAGGGTCGCGACATTCTGTCGCGTATGCTCTACGGTGGTCGTTACTCGCTGATTATCGGCTTTGGCGCCACTGCCATGGCTCTGGTCTGCGGCTCGGTCGTGGGCGCCCTTGCAGCGGTTTCGCGTAAGGCCGTCTCCGAGACGATCATGCGTATCCTGGACATCATCATGTCCATCCCGGGCATCGCCCTCGCGGCCGTCTTCGTTTCCATCCTGGGCAACTCCGTGCCGTCGATCATCTTCGCCATCGGCTTTATGTACACTCCGCAGATTGCCCGTATCGTGCGCGCCAACATCGTGTCCGAGTACGGCGAGGACTATGTCCGCGCGGTCATCGTTTCCGGCGCCAAGGCTCCGTGGATTTTGATCAAGCATGTTCTGCGTAACTGCATCGCCCCGATCATGGTCTTCACCGTTACCCTGGTCGCCGACGCCATCATCTTCGAGGCCTCGCTGACCTTCATCGGCGCTGGTATCCAGGAGCCCACCGCTACCTGGGGCAACATCCTCGCCGACGCCCGCGGCGGCGTGCTCGCCGGCCGTTGGTGGCAGGCGCTGTTCCCGGGTCTGGCCATCATGATCACCTGCCTGGCGCTCAACATCCTCTCCGAGGGCATTACCGACGCCATGGCCGCTGCTCCCTCCGCCGCCCTGGATCCGACCGATTCCTCCAAGCGTCGCGAGGCCGACCTGCTGGTCTCTGACCCCGTTCGCGCCTACAAGGAGCAGGCCCAGTCCCTCTCCGCTCGCCTTGGCGCCCTGCGCGATGTTGAGCTCAAGCGTGACGATCGCCATGTGCCCGACGAGTCTGTCGAACCGATTCTCTCGGTCCGTGACTTCTGCATTCAGTTTGAGCATCACGGTGATATCAACGTCGTCGACCATGTCAACTTTGACGTCCGTCCTGGTCAGACCATGGGCCTGGTGGGCGAGTCCGGTTGCGGTAAGTCCATCACCACGCTGGCCATCATGGGCCTGACCGATGAGGACGAGCACCTTTCCGGCGAGGTCCTCTGGGAGGGCCGTGACCTGCTCAAGATGAGCAAGAAGGAGTGGTTCGGCCTGCGCGGTACCGATATCGCTATGGTCTATCAGGACGCCCTGTCCTCGCTTAACCCCTCCATGCTCATCTCTGCCCAGATGAAGCAGCTTACCAAGCGCGGCGGAACCCGCAGCGCCGAGGAGCTCCTGGAGCTCGTCGGCCTCGATCCCAAGCGCACGCTCGAGAGCTATCCGCACGAGCTCTCCGGCGGCCAGCGTCAGCGTGTCCTGATCGCTATGGCCCTTACCCGCGACCCCAAGCTGGTCATCTGCGACGAGCCCACGACCGCTCTGGACGTTACCGTCCAGAAGCAGGTTATCAAGCTGCTCAACGACCTTCAGGCCAAGCTCGGCTTTGCCATGATCTTCGTCTCGCACGACCTGGCGCTGGTCGCCGAGGTCGCCCATAACATCACGGTTATGTACGCCGGTCAGGTTATCGAGCAGGCACCCACCAAGGAGCTGCTCACCAACCCGATTCACGAGTACACCCGCGGTCTTCTGGGTTCCGTTCTGTCCATCGAGAGCGGTTCGGGCCGCCTGCACCAGGTCCCCGGCGCCGTTCCGAGCCCGCGCGATTTCCCCAAGGGCGATCGCTTCGCGCCCCGCTCGAGCCATCCGCGTATTGGCCTGGACACCCGTCCGGTCTTCAAGCGCGTTCCCGGCACCGAGCACTTCTATTCCGAGCTCCCCGACGAGGTGCTCAAGGCAAATGGTTTGACCCCTCACGCGGAGGTGATGTAGATGAGCGAGACCGCAGTCAACGGCGTCGAGCCGATCATCTTCCTTGATGACGTCCACGTCACCTTTAGGACCCGTACCGGTTCGATTCTGCACCCCAACCTGGTTCACGCCGTCCAGGGTGTAACGATTAAGCTCATGCCCGGTCAGACGATCGGCATCGTCGGCGAGTCCGGTTGCGGTAAGTCCACCACCGCCAACGTCATGTGCGGCCTGCAGGCCCCCACGAGCGGCAAGGTCTACTTTAAGGGCAAGGACGTTACCAAACGTACCGCCGAGGACCGTCGCCACATGGGCCGCGTCATCTCGGTCGTGTTCCAGAACCCGGCCACGGCGCTCAACCCCCGCATGGTCGTTCGTGAGCAACTGCTCGACCCCATGCGCGTCCACAACTTGGGTACCGAGGCCGAGCAGGAGAAGCGCGTCAAGGAGCTCTTGGAGCTCACCGGTCTGCCCAGCTCCGCCGCCGAGGTTCTTCCCGGCCAGCTTTCGGGCGGTCAGCGCCAGCGCGTCGCAATTGCCCGTGCCCTGTCGCTGAACCCCGATGCCATCATCGCCGACGAGCCCACCTCGGCTCTGGACGTTTCGGTCCGCGCGCAGATTCTGAACCTGTTGACCGACCTTAAGAAGGAGCTCGGCCTGGCCATGGTGTTCATCAGCCATGACATCCAGACGGTCCGCTATATCTCTGACGACATCATCGTTATGAATGGCGGCAAGATCGTCGAGCAGGGCGAGGCCAAGCAGGTCTTCCAGCACCCCCAGGACCCCTACACCAAGATGCTGCTCGGCGCTGCGCCGTCGCTGCTGCATCCCAAGCTCGGCGAGTAGTCTCGCTTTCCCTCCCGTGCGCCCGGTTTCCTTGCCGGGCGCACCTCCGTTGCGATTTCGAAAGGTTGGGTTCACGAGCCATGCCAAGTGCTCAGGAGCTGCAACATCAATTTGGTGAATATCGAGGCGCCATGCCCCGTCCATCAGATTTCGATCTCTTTTGGAAGGACCGCATGGCCGAGGCCGACGCCGTCGGGCTTGACTATGCGATCGAGACGGCATCGGTCACCGATGCCGTGACCTGCCAGCTTTTCGACCTCTGGTATACCGGCATGTGTGGCGCTCGCCTGCATGCCAAGTACCTTAAACCCGTCTCGGACGAGCCCGTGCCATTGGTGCTTCAGTTCCATGGGTATCCGGGTGCAAGCCGCAGCTGGTTTGAGCAGGCGTCGTTTGCGGGCATGGGCATGGCGCTCATCGCGCTTGACTGTCCTGGTCAGGGCGGTCCCTCCGAGGATATTGGCGGATTTGAGGGTACGACGGTCGCGGGCCATATTGTCGCCGGTATCGACGGCGATCCGGCCAACCTCTACTATGTCCGTCTGCACCAGGACATTCGCATCCTGTGCCGTATCGTCCGCGAGCTCGAGGGCATCGATTTAGCCCGTGTGTTTGTGAACGGCGCGTCGCAGGGCGGCGGTTTGGGCATTGCGACCTGTGCACTTAACAGCGAGCTTATCAATCGCGCCGCCATCCTCTATCCCTTCCTGTCGGATTTCCGCTTGGTCTGGGATTTGGATGCCGACGACATTGCCTACGAGGGCCTGCGCTATTGGTCTCGCTGGTTTGACGAGGATTCGACTCGTATCGAGGAAGCCTATGCCAAACTGGCGTACTTCGATTCCAAGAACTTTGCCCCTATGGTCAAATGCCCCGTCCTGTTTGGTACGGGCACGGCGGATATCGTCTGTCCGCCGGCAACGCAGTTTGCGGTGTACAACAACCTGTCCTGTGAAAAGCGTCATGAGTTCTTTGAAGGCTTTGGCCACGAGGAGATTCAGGATTTTGACGATCTGATCATTCCGTTTTTCTGCAAGGGAGGGGAGGCTCATGTCTAAGTGCGAGAGCAATGTCAATGAGCTGATTGTCTCCGACCTTGTGGGGATTCCCGGAACGGTCTCGTCAAGGCTCGCTGATTTCCGGGATTGGCGCGGTGATGCTTCTGCGGATGTTTCCGAATTAGAGATAGCCGCTTCGGACCTTGAGGCTTGCGGGCCGAGTATTACGGCGATCGATTTCGCCAATCCGTATGCCCGCTACTCCGAGGTTTCCTTTGAGCTTGGTGGCGATGTGGTCCACGCACGTTTGATCGAGCCTGCCGGTCGCGCCCGAGCATCCGAGCTTGTGCCGCTATGTCTGATGTTTCACGACATCGACCGACCCGTGCGGGGATGGCATCACATGACGAGGTTTGCGGCCATGGGATATGCCGTGCTTGCGCTGAACGATGAGGCGATTGGACCCAGCGATCTGCGGCAGGGGATTACCTCGCCTGCTTTTGTCAGGCGCGTCCGTTGGGGCTGCGCGTTGGCGGAGGTCGCGCGCAATCTTGATGGCATGGACCCCGACCGCATCTTTGCATGGGGCGAGGGTCTTGGCGGCGGAGTCGCGCTGGCGGTTTCTGCTCTGGACGAGCGGGGCCTCGCCTGCACGGCGGTTGCCAATCCGCTTCCTGGCGGCCTCGAGGTGCTGTCGTCTCGGGTGCGCGGATCGGTGCTCATGGGCACATCGCTTATGGATACCGTGAGCGATCCCAAGGATCAGTTTGCCGTATTCAACGGTCTTGAGTGTGACCGGAGGCATATCATCTATGCAAAATACGCTCACGAGCGCATCAATGCGTTCGAAAACGAAGTCGTAGACTTTTTTAACCAAACGTTCTACTCGTGTTCTTTGGCCTAGACGGCCTGGACACTGCCAACAAGAGTGGGTGGCATAGGGCCGCCCGCCAGACAACTAAGGAGATTCTTGTGGCAACTCAGAAATTCACCGGCGTTATCCCTCCCGTCGTTGTTCCCGATACCGAAGATCACCAGCTCGATGTTGCCTCCTTTGAGCGCAGCATCAACCGCATGATCGATGCCGGCGTCGATGGCCTGTTCTTCTTGGGCTCTTCGGGTGAGGTCGTTTTCTCCACCGACGAGCGTCGTCGCCAGATCATCGCCGAGGCCGTCCGCATCGTCGACCACCGCGTGCCTGTTCTGGTCGGCATCATCGATACCGAGACCGAGCGCATGATTGAGCACGGCAAGGTCGCTCAGGAGCTGGGCGCCGATGCCCTCGTCGCCACCTGCCCGTTCTATGCCCTGCAGGGCATGACCGAGGTCGAGGAGCACTTCCGCATCCTGCACGAGGAGCTTGACCTGCCCATCTTTGCCTATGACATTCCCGTCTGCGTTCACACCAAGCTCCCCTGGAAGCTCCTTGCCAAGCTCGGCGCCGAGGGCGTCCTTGCTGGCGTCAAGGATTCCTCGGGTGATGACATCTCGTTCCGCTACCTCGTTCAGGAGAACGAGAAGAACGGCCATCCGATGAGCATCCTCACCGGCCACGAGGTTGTTGTCGACGGCGCTTACCTCGGTGGCGCCGACGGCTCTGTCCCGGGTCTCGCCAACGTTGAGCCCGAGGGCTACGTTCGTCAGTGGAAGGCCGCTCAGGCTGGTGACTGGGCTACCGTCAAGGCCGAGCAGGATCGCCTCAATGAGATTTCGCACATCTGGGATGTCACCTCGGGCGTCCAGGGCTATGCCGGTGGCGTCGGCGCCTTCAAGACCGCTATGAACCTCATGGGTATCTTCGACAGCCCGACCATGCCGCGCCCGGTGAAGGCCATGACCGGCGAGAACGTCGAGGCTATTAGGAAGGTCCTCCAGGACAACGGTCTCCTGTAAAGCTTCCCCAGGCACCCGACCTCGCCGTTCAACCGTGTGGCCATGACCCATTAGGTCAATGGCCACACGGTTTCTCGGCTATCTCGGGCACCTGGAAAACCTTTACCCGCGCTGTGAAGGCTAGCCTGACGGCGCATTTCCTGTAGTTGTTTTTTATCTCCGAAGGAGAACGACATGGAGAACAAGTACGTCTGCTCTGTCGATATCGGCGGAACTAAGATCGCGACTGCCATTATGGAGTATCCGGCTGATGGCAGCGTGCCCCATCCGGTCTTTGAAGCTGAGGTTCCCACCGAGGCCAAAGAGGGCGGCGAGGCAGTTTTCCAGCGCATCGAGGCGTCTATTAAGGCCGCCATTGAGGCGAACCCCGATGTCGAGGTCCTTGGTGTCGGTATTGGCGCCGCCGGTGTCGTCGACCCCAAGACGGGCGCCATCGCGTATGCCAATGAGATCATGCCCGGCTGGTCCGGCGTTCAGTTGGGGCCGCGTCTGCGCGAGGATCTCGGTCTTCCCGTTGCCGTTGTAGGCGACGTGCAGGCTCATGCTCTGGGCGAGGCCCACTGGGGCGTCGGCAAGGGCAAGTTCTCCGTCTTGTGTCTTGGCATCGGTACGGGCATCGGCGGCGCATATGTCGAGAACGGCCGCGTGATGCAGGGCTTCCATGGTGCTGCCGGTCATATGGGCCACATCGAGTGCTCGGCTGCCGCCGGCATTCCCTGCGCCTGCGGGCGTTCCGGCCATCTGGAGTCGGTTGCTTCGGGCACTTCCATTGGCCGTATGTACGATGAGCGCTTTGGTCGCGTCGACCCCAGCCGTCCTTCGGTCGGTCGCGATGTGAACGACCTGTGCCGTGCGGGCGACGCAAAGGCGACCGAGGTCATCCATGACGCCGGCTTTGCGCTGGGGGCCAGCTTGGGCTCGCTCGCTAACATCCTGGACCCTGAGGTCATCGTGCTTTCGGGCGGTGTGATTCACCAGGGTCCCGATTGGCGCTCGCAGACGTGGAAGGATTCGGTGCACGAGGGCTATGCCAGCCAGGCGCTCGACCCGCTTCAGGACACGCCGATCCTCATCGGCTCTCTCGAGGGTGACGCGCCGCTCATCGGTGCCGCCGAGCACCTTCTTGTATCATTACAGTAATTGTGTCTACCAAGTGAGCCTTCTGAGGTGCCGCAGATTGACGTGAAAGAGGAGCGAAGCGTACTTCGGTACGCGAGCGACGGTTTGAACGTCAAGATGCGGTGCCTCAGGAGGCCGTTTTGAGAAAGGTTGAGATGGAAATGGCCGTTGATCCTTTGATTCAGTCCCTGAAGGGCAAGCTCGTCGTGAGCGTTCAGGCGTATATGGGCGAGCCGCTTCGTACGCCCGAGACCATGGCGCAAATGTCTCGCGCTTGCGAGCTCGGCGGCGCCGCCGCCATTCGCTGCCAGGGCCTTGCCGACATTGCCGCCATTAAGGGTCGCTGTGAGGTTCCCGTCATCGGCCTGTGGAAGGATGGGCACGAGGGCGTTTACATCACGCCGACGCTGCGTCACGCTCGCGCCTGCGTTGCTGCCGGTGCCGATATCGTGGCGATCGACGCCACCGATCGTCCGCGCCCCGATGGCAAGACGGTCGAGGATACCTTCCGCCCGCTGCACGAGGAGGGTGTGCTCCTGATGGCGGATTGTGCCACCATCGAGGACATTCGCCGTGCTGTTGATATGGGCTTTGACCTGGTATCCACCACGCTTTCTCACGGCGTCGCCGCCATCGACTGCACCATGGCCGATGGCCCCGACCTGCCGCTCCTGCGTCAGGCGACTGAGGAATTCCCCGGCCTTCCTATCATTTGCGAGGGTCGCGTGCATACGCCCGAGGAGGCTCGCGCCGCGATCGATGCTGGCGCCTGGGCCGTTGTCGTCGGCACCGCCATCACGCACCCCACGAGTATTACGAGTTGGTTCAAGGCTGCACTTGAGGCGTAAGACAGGCCTCGTATCCGCTCGGGGCGGTATACTCAATATAGGCAATTGACCGCGCGGGATCCGGGTTGCTGGGTCCCGCGCTTGTTTTCGGGAGGCAGCACATGCAAAAGGGAGATGCCATGGATGCGGCGGAGCGCTCGGAGCGCATCCCCGATATCGTCATCATCACCGGAATGTCCGGATCGGGCCGCACACAGGCCATGCACGTGTTCGAGGACATGGGCTATTTTTGCATTGATAACCTGCCTCCGCGTCTCATCGCCCAGCTTGCCGAGCTCGTCGGCATCAATACGGGCGTGGGCAGGCATCTCGCCGTCACCTGTGACCTGCGTAGCCAGGGCTTGTTCGATGAGCTGCTCGATGCCGTTGCCGCACTCGAGGAGCGCGAGATGAGCTGTGACATCGTGTTTCTCGAGGCCTCTGACGAGGTGCTGATCCGTCGTTATAGCGAAAACCGCCGCCGCCATCCCATTGCCAAGCCGGGGGAGACTACGGCCGATGCCATTCAGCGCGAGCGCCTTCAGCTGCAGGGCGTGCGCGACCGAGCCGATATGATTATCGACACGAGCCGTCTGCGCACCTCTGCGCTGCGCAACAAGCTACGTATGGCATTTTCCGAGCTGTCCGACCAGCAGCTTATGGATGTCCACGTGTTCTCGTTTGGCTTTAAGCACGGCATGCCCGTCGAGGCGGACATTATGATCGACGTTCGCTTCCTGCCTAATCCGTTCTACGATCCCGAGATGCGCACGATGACCGGTCTCGATAAAAAGGTCTCCGATTTTGTTCTGGACCACCCCAAGACGCAGGAGTTTTGGAAGGCTTGGACACAGCTGCTCGATACGGTGATGCCGGGCTATATCGCGGAGGGTAAGCCGCAGCTTTCTATCGCCATCGGCTGCACGGGCGGCCAGCACCGCAGCGTTGCCATTGCCGAGGCCACGGCACGTTATTTGGAAGGCGCCCAATATCACGTGAGCATTTCCCATCGCGACCTGTCGCGCGCCAACACGAAGGCATAGGCCTGCATGTCGTTTACCGCTGAGGTGCGCGACGAGCTTGCGCGCTGCGAACCCGAATGTGAATACTGCGATTTGTCGACGCTCGCCGCCCTCACGCGCGTGAGTGGTACGCTCTCGCTTACCGGCTCTGGGCGGTATCGTTTGACGGTTGCGACTGAGACGGGAGCCGTCGCGCGCACGATGATCACGCTGACGCATCGTATCCTTAAGCTCAAAACGGAGTTCACCGTCCGCAAATCTGTATTGCATAAGGTTCGAAACTACCTCATCACCTTGCCTGATCAGCCAGACCTGGATAAGGCTCTGGTGCTGCTGGGTATCCTCGACCGTAGGGGAGGACTTGTCGCCGGCGTACCCCGACATATCGTTGCCCGTCCTTGCTGTAGACTTGCCTATATCCGCGGCGCGCTCATCGCGGGCGGCTTCGTGGCCGATCCACGAGGCGATTTTCATTTGGAGATCGCGGTGCAGGGCGAGCAATATGCCAAGGGGCTTTGCGATCTGTTGGAGCAGATTGGGGTCCATGCTCGTGTTAATGCACGGCGGGGGTCATATGCCGTGTACATTAAGAGCGCCGAGGAAATCGAGCATCTATTAAAGCTCATTGGTGCCAAGCGCAGCGTTGCCGAGATTGAGGAGGCGCGCGCGGTCAAGTTGGTTAAGAACGATGTGAACCGTCGCGTGAACGCCGAGCTCGCCAACCAGACCAGAAGTGCCGGCGCTGCCCAACATCAGCTTGCGCTTATCGATGAGCTCGAGCAACGTGGCCTTCGCGATGCGCTTCCGGATGCCTTGGCGGTCTTTTGCGACCTGCGCGAGCGCTATCCCGATCTGTCGCTGCGTGATTTAGGGGAGATGGCTGACCCTCCCTTGTCGAAGTCTGCCCTCTACCATCGTGTTTTACGGCTTGAAAAGCTCATTGAAGCAAACAGGTAGGTTAAAGTATCGACTTATATACGGATTTAGCTGCTATTTTATTCTTTAAAGCGTTTTAACGCAAATTTGATTTTCAATTTCGAGCATTCTCGTGAAATTCAAGTCAAAAAAAAGGTATATTAGGCGAGTGGTTAGTTTGTGGGCCTCAACGGCAGGCGCTGTAGCTTGCGGGGGCCTTACGAAAGGAGACACAATGGCAGTAAAGGTTGCTATTAACGGCTTCGGTCGCATCGGTCGTCTGGCCTTCCGTCAGATGTTCGGTCATGAGGGCTCCGAGATCGTCGCTATCAACGACCTCACCTCTCCCGATATGCTCGCTTACCTGCTGAAGTACGACTCCACGCAGGGCAACTACGCTCGCGATCACGAGGTCGTTGCTGGCGAGGATTCCATCACCGTTGACGGCAAGGAGATCAAGATCTACAAGGAGGCCGACGCCAACAACCTGCCTTGGGGCGACCTCGACGTCGACGTCGTTCTCGAGTGCACCGGCTTCTACACCAGCAAGGCTAAGGCTCAGGCCCACATCAACGCTGGCGCCAAGAAGGTCGTCATCTCCGCTCCGGCTGGCAGCGATCTGCCCACCATCGTGTACAACGTCAACCACGAGACGCTGACCGCTGAGGACAACATCATCTCCGCTGCTTCCTGCACCACCAACTGCCTCGCCCCGATGGCCAAGGGTCTGAACGACTTCGCTCCCATCGTGTCCGGCATCATGACCACCATTCACGCCTGGACTGGCGACCAGATGCCGCTCGACGGCCCGCAGCGCAAGGGCAACAAGCGTCGTAGCCGCGCCTGCGCCGTCAACATCGTCCCCAACACCACCGGTGCTGCCAAGGCTATCGGCCTGGTTCTCCCCGAGCTCAACGGTAAACTCATCGGTGCCGCCCAGCGCGTCCCGACGCCGACCGGCTCCATCACCAACCTCTACGCTGTCGTTGACAAGAAGGTCACCGTCGACGAGGTCAACGCTGCTATGAAGGCCTACGCTGCCACCATCTCCGAGACCTTCGGTTACAACGAGGACGACATCGTCTCCACCGACATCATCGGCGAGACCCACGGCTCCATCTTCGACGCCACTCAGACGATGTGCTCTGACCTCGGCAACGGCCAGACCCTCGTTCAGGTCACCTCTTGGTACGACAACGAGAACTCTTACACCTCTCAGATGGTCCGCACCATCAAGTACTTCGAGAAGTTCGTTGCTTAATTTAGCTTTTAGCGAATAGCTCGTTGAGCGTCTAAAGAAGGGCGCGGCCTTATAGGGCTTACACCCTAGGGTCGCGCCCTTTTTATAGGAAATCGTCTGCCGTAATGGGAGGCAGACACGTACGAAAGGTAGAAGCAAACATGGCCTTTACCAAGAAGACCGTCCGTGACATCGATGTCGACGGCAAGCGCGTTCTCGTCCGCGTTGACTTCAACGTGCCTATCAAGGATGGCGTCGTTGGCGACACCACCCGTATCAAGGCTGCCCTGCCCACCATCAACTATCTCGTTGAGCACAACGCTCGCGTCATCCTCATGAGCCACCTTGGCCGTCCCGATGGCACCGGCTTCCAGCCTGAGCTGTCCCTCGAGCCCGTCGCCAAGAAGCTCGCCGAGCTCTCTGGTCTCGACGTTACCTTTGTCGCCGACACCTATGGCGAGAAGGCTGCCGAGGCTGTCGCCGCCGTCGAGCCGGGCAAGGTCCTCGTTCTCGAGAACGTCCGTTTTGACAAGCGTGAGAAGAAGAACGATCCCGAGATCGCCAAGAAGCTCGCTTCCTATGGTGATGTCTTCGTTCTCGATGCCTTCGGCACCGCTCACCGCGCCCAGGGTTCCGTCGTGGGCCCCGCCGCTTACCTGCCTGCCGTCGCTGGCTTCCTGCTCGAGAAGGAGGTCGACACGCTGACCGGCATCTTCGCCGAGCCCGAGCGCCCCTTCGTCGCCATCGTCGGCGGTTCCAAGGTTTCCTCCAAGATCGGCGTTCTCGATCACCTCATCGACTCCGCTGATACCCTGATCATCGGTGGCGGCATGGCCTACACCTTCTTCCTGGCTCAGGGCTTGTCCGTTGGTCAGTCCCTCAAGGAAGAGGACTGGGTCGAGCGCGCTGGCGAGATGCTCAAGAAGGCCGAGGAGAAGGGCGTCAAGATCCTGCTCCCCATCGACAACCGCGTTGCCGATCACTTTGGCGAGGACGCTGTCCCCGAGGTTGTCGCTTCCGACGCTATCCCCGACGATCGTGAGGGCATGGACATCGGCCCCAAGACCGAGGAGCTCTACGCCGAGGCCGTCAAGGGCGCCAAGACCGTGTTCTGGAACGGCCCCATGGGCGTCTTCGAGTTCGACAACTTCGCTCACGGCACCCAGGCTATCGCCGAGGCTGTCGCCGAGGCCGACTGCACCTCGATCATCGGCGGTGGCGACTCTGTCGCAGCTGTCAACAAGTTCAACCTGGCCGACAAGATGAGCTGGATCTCCACCGGTGGTGGCGCTTCCATGGAGCTCGTCGAGGGTAAGGCCCTGCCCGGAGTGGAGGCGCTTCTCGATGCCTAATCGCACCCTTCTTATCGCTGGTAACTGGAAGATGAACAACGACGTCGCCGAGGCCGCCAAGCTCGCCGACGAGCTGGCTCAGGCTCTGCCCGAGGTTCCGGCTGGCGTCGAGGTGCTCGTCTGCCCTCCGACCATCGACATCACCACGGTTCATGACCGCATTCAGGCTGCCCCCATCGCCCTCGGTGCACAGAACGTGTACTGGGAGGCCAAGGGTGCCTTCACCGGTGAGTCCTCTTGCGACATGCTCAAGTCCGCTGGCTGCACCTACTGCATCATCGGTCACTCCGAGCGTCGTGATTACTTCCACGAGACCGATGAGGATCAGAACAAGAAGGCCAAGGCCCTCGTTGCCGCCGGTCTTGTTCCCGTCTTCTGCTGCGGCGAGTCCCTCGAGGTCCGCGAGGCTGGCACCTATGTCGAGCACGTCGTGAACCAGGTCAAGGCTGGCCTTGCCGGTCTTGAGATCACCTGCCCCAAGCAGGTCGTTGTCGCCTACGAGCCCATCTGGGCCATCGGCACCGGCAAGACCGCTACCGCCGAGGACGCTCAGGAGGTCTGCGGCGCTATCCGTGAGACCCTCAAGGAGATGTTCGGCGAGGAGCTCGCTAACGGCATCCGCGTTCTCTATGGTGGCTCTGCCAAGCCCGGCAACATTGCCGAGCTCGTCGCCAAGCCCGACGTTGACGGCGCCCTCGTGGGCGGCGCTTCGCTCAAGGCTGCCGACTTCGCCTCTATGGTCGTCAAGGCAGGCGAGTAGGACATATGGCACAGCGTCATCTTCCTGCACTCCTGATCATCATGGATGGTTGCGGCCTGGCTCCGGCCGATGGCGAGAACGCCGTCGCCGCTGCCAAGACGCCCTTCCTTGACAGCCTGTATGAGAAGTACCCCCACACCACGCTCGGCGCTTCGGGCGAGGACGTGGGTCTTCCCGATGGCCAGATGGGTAACTCCGAGGTGGGCCACCTCAACATCGGTGCCGGCCGCATCGTGTTCCAGGAGCTTTCGCGCATCAACAATGCCATCAAGGACGGCTCCATCGCCAAGAACGAGGTTTTCGTCAAGGCTATGGACGACGTCAAGGCTGACGGCAAGACCCTTCACCTCATGGGCCTTATGAGCCCTGGCGGTGTTCATTCTCACATGAACCACGTCGAGGCTCTGGTCAAGATGGCTGCCGAGCATGGTGTCAAGACCGTTCGCGTCCACGCCTTCATGGATGGCCGCGACGTTGACCCGCAGTCCGGTGCCGGTTACATGAGTGAGTTCTGCGCCTTCCTGGCTAAGATCTCCGAGGAGACTGGTTGCGACGCTCGCGTTGCCACCGTCTCGGGCCGTTATTGGGCCATGGACCGCGATAATCGTTGGGAGCGCATCCAGCGCGCCTACGACGTCATGGTCAACGCGTCCGATGCCGATACCGACCCCGTTGCCGGTATCAAGGCCTACTATGAGAAGGATCCGCGCGGCGACGAGTTCGTCGAGCCCTTCGCTGCCCATAACGAGGGCATCCACGAGGGCGACGCGGCCATCTTTTTCAACTTCCGTCCCGACCGTGCTCGTCAGATGACCCGCGTGTTCACGGACAAGGAGTTCGACGGCTTTGAGCGCGAGCAGATTAAGCTTTCGCACTTTGTGACAATGACCGAGTACGACCCGACGTTTGACGTTGAGGTCGCTTTCCCCAAGACGTTCCCCGAGAACGTTCTGGCCGACGTTATCGCCGCCAATGGCCTGAAGCAGCTGCACACCGCCGAGACCGAGAAGTACGCACACGTGACGTTCTTCCTCAACGGCGGCATCGAGGAGCCCAAGGAGGGCGAGGAGCGCGTGCTCGTCGCTTCCCCCAAGGTCGCTACCTACGATCTGCAGCCTGAGATGAGCGCTCCCGAGGTTACCGAGAAGCTCGTCGCCGCTATTAACGAGGATCGCGCTGATTTCTACATCGTGAACTTCGCGAACTGCGACATGGTTGGTCACACCGGTGTCTTCGACGCCGCCGTTAAGGCCGTCGAGGCTGTTGACGATGCCCTGTCCAAGGTTGTCCCAGCGATTCTCGCCAAGGGTGGCTTTGCGCTGATCACCGCCGACCACGGCAACGCCGACCACATGTTTGACGTTGCTTCCGACGGTTCCAAGCATCCGTTCACGGCTCACACCACCAACCGTGTGCCGTTCATCATCGTTGATGAGAAGGCCAAGCTCACCGGTATCGAGGACGGCCGTCTTTCCGATATCGCTCCGACCATGCTCACCATGGCTGGTATTGAGCCTTCCGCCGAGATGACGGGCCGCGTGCTCGCTACCGAGGCCTAATAGAAAACAAATACCGTTTTCTAGCAAGGGGGTTGTCCACAACCGGACAACCCCCTTTTTGGTATTTCTGCCATTTCCACCCCGTCCTTGAGTGGCAGGTAGGGGAGAGCGGGGGATTGTGGTACAGTACTGGAGTTTGAACTGTTCTATTAAGGAGCTTATCTATGGGTCCGTTCCAGATTCTTCTGTTTGTCGTTTGGGCTGTTTCTGCCGTGGCGCTGACGATTCTCGTCCTGATGCATTCCGGTAAGGGTACCGGCGTTTCGGATATGATTGCCAGCTCGCTGTATAACTCCAGCTCTGCCACGGGCGTTATGGAGCAGAACCTTGACCGCCTGACCGTCATCATGGCTGTCGTGTTTGCCGTGTGCGTCGTGCTGTGCATGTTCTTCTTCCCGCAGGGCATCGTGGGCTACTAATCACGAGCCGCATAAATACTTGAAAAGGGTCCCGCAAGTGCGGGACCCTTTTTGTTTACATATTTGTAACAGAGTCAAAATATCCTCATATACTTCGCCCAACTAAAGAAAATCTCGACCGTTAACCGGAATTAGCCCCAAATCGTGCATAAAATGCGCTACTGTATTGCAATACGTTGGTCCGCTTTGTATAACCAGCCAAAACGGCGGACCGCGTTTGAATGGTTCGATTGGGCTGTCTTGACGTTGCCCGACCGAACTTACTTTGTCCTATCTCATAAGGAGGATGGCATGGCTGATTCTATGTTCCACCAGCCCGTTATGGGTCGTCGCACCTTTGTCGGCGGTACCCTTGCTGCGAGCTCCATGGCTTTTCTTGCCGCATGCGGCAAGAAGGGCGGCGACGCTTCCGGTTCTGAGTCCGGTTCGACGCTGAACTTCTACATCAACAACCCGGTCTGCATCGACCCCTATAACGTCCAGGAGGACCAGGGCACTCAGGTCGAGTACCAGCTCTTTGACGCTCTGACCTCTTATGACGCCGAGAAGGGCGAGATCGTTCCGCTGGCTTGCGAGTCCTTTGAGGCCAACGACGACGCCACCGAGTTCACCTTCAAGATCAAGAAGGCCAAGTTCCACAACGGTGACGACGTTACCTCCAAGTCCTTCAAGCTCGGTTGGGAGCGTCTGGTCAACACCAAGTCGGCCATCGCTACCGAGTATGGCCCTTCCGAGGTCTCCTATCACCTTTCCATGGTCGAGGGCTATGACGATCTGCTTGCCGGTAACGCTACCGAGCTCAGCGGTGTTACCTGCCCCGACGATGAGACCCTCGTCGTCAAGCTGTCTTCCGCTTACGCCGACTTCCCCTTCGTCGCCTCTCACCCGGCTCTGGCCCCGGTTCCCGAGTGCGCCGAGTCCGATGTCAAGAGCTTCTATCTTGCACCGGTCGGTAACGGCCCGTTCATGATGGACGGCAAGTGGGAGGATGGTCAGGAGATCAACCTCAAGAAGTTCGACGATTACTATGGCGACAAGGCCAAGATCGATGGCATCCACTTCCAGGTCATCAAGGACATGGAGACTGCTTACAAGGAGTTCCAGGCCGGTAACCTCGATGTCTGCGACGTTCCCGTTGCTCAGATCGATGCCGCCAAGAAGGACCGTGGCGAGTCCAAGGATGGCTACACCATGAGCGACGGTCAGCGCATGCTGCTCGGCGCCGAGCCTTCCACCTACTACCTGACCTGCAACACCACGGCCGAGCCGTTCAACAACGCCGACCTGCGCAGGGGTATCTCCCTGGCCATCAACCGTGAGGCCATCTGCAAGACCATCTACAAGGGTACCCGTACCCCCGCCGACGGCATTGTTCCTCCGGGCATCGATGGCTACAAGGAGGGCGCATGGGAGTTCTGCGCCTACGATGTCGACAAGGCTAACGAGTACCTCGACAAGGTTGCTCCCGCTGGCGCTAACGGGGATCGTGGCATTAGCGTGACCCTTTCCTACAACCAGGACGGCGGTCACAAGGAGATCATGGAGTCCATCATCGGCGACCTCGCCAAGGTTGGCGTTACCGCCGTCTCCGATACCCCTGAGTGGTCTGCCCTGCTCGAGCAGTATCAGAACTTTAACTATCAGTTCGGTCGTCTGGGTTGGATTGCCGACTACCCGATCATGGACAACTTCCTGTATCCGCTGTTCCACTCCGACTCCCTCGGTGGCGACAACCGCTCCGGTTACAACAACCCCGAGTTCGACGCCAAGGTCGACGAGGCTCGTACTATTGTTGACGACGAGGAGCGCGTCGCTAAGATGCAGGAGGCCGACGCAATGGTCGCTGCCGACTGTCCGGTCATCCCGATTATGTTCTACACGCACACCATCGTCGGCTCCGATCGCATCAAGCACCTCTATGTCGATCCGCAGAAGCATGCCGATCTGGGTACCGCTGAGCTCGCCTAAGAGTTTGCAGCTTCCGTGAGGGTCAAGTATTTACGTAGACCTCATGGGAAACATACAGTTCTCCCTAACCTGGGGTAAACTGGCTGATGGTAATTTTGGGATGCCGGTCTGGCGATCGGCATCCCATTTAGGTTAATCCCTAGATAGGGGAGTGGTATGGGTAAGTACATCGTTAAACGTGTGCTTCAGTTCATCCCGGTGTTTTTGGGCGTTACGCTGATTCTGTTCGCCCTCCAGAATATCGTGCCGGGAGATCCGATCAAGCTGATCGGTGGAGACAAGGCTCTGTCCCCCGAGGTGGAGCTTCAGCTTCGCGTCCGCTATCACCTGGTCCAGTCGGACGAGGACGGCAACGCGATTCTTGACGAGAACGGCGACCCCGTTCAAACGTCGCTCGTGGACCGTTATTTGTATTACATGAACGGCCTGCTTCATGGCGATCTGGGCAATTCGTATCAGCGTAAGCTGCCGGTTACGGAAATCTTTGCCCAGAAGTATCCGTATACGGTCAAACTTGCCGCGTGCGCCATCGTGCTCGAGGCAATCATGGGTATCGGTGCGGGTATCATTTCGGCGGTAAAGCGTTATTCCTTCTGGGATATTTTGGTAACGCTCACCACGTCGATCCTCGTTGCCGTCCCGGCCTTCTGGCTCGGTATGTTGCTGCAACTGTTCTTTGGCGTCATCCTCAAGGACGCCACGGGCGGTGCATTCTCCATGCCGATCTCGGGTGCCGGTGGTTCCAGCTCTCAGTATCAGGATTGGATGCACTATGTGCTCCCGACCATTACGCTGGCTTCGGTTTCGACCGCTTACGCCGCCCGCATTATGCGCTCGCAGCTGCTCGACGTCATGAACCAGGATTACATCCGCACGGCAAAGGCCAAGGGTCTCTCCAATCGCGCGATCATCATCAAGCATGCGCTTAAGAATGCACTCATCCCCGTCGTTACCTATATTGGTGTCGACTTCGGTGGCATGCTTTCGGGCGCCATCCTGACCGAGACGGTCTTTAACTGGCCCGGTATCGGCTATGAGGTCTATCGCGCCATTAGCATGCGCGACTGGCCCATCGTTATGGGCGGCGTTACGCTCATCGTCGTCGTCGTCATGGTGATCAACCTGCTCGTCGACATTAGCTATGCATTCCTCGACCCGCGCATCCGCCTTGGCGGTCCGTCGGATAAGGCCTAAGGGAGGTACGTCTCATGCAGGAAACTGATTCTCAGTCTCAGGAGCAGGCTACCGCCACCAAGGCCGCATCTGCTCCCGCCAAGTCCCGCACGCTGTGGGGCGACGCTTTTAAGCGTCTTCGTAAGAACAAGCTCGCCGTTATCGGTGTCTGCTGGATTATCATCGTCGTTGTGGTTGCTCTGACCGCCGATCTGTGGGCTAAGCCCTGGCTCGGTTCGCCGACGGCTTCCGATTCGACTACCATGGCCGAGACTTCGCTGCTGGCTCCGTGTGCCGAGCACCCGTTTGGCACCGATGCCCTTGGTCGTGACATTCTCGTCCGTGTTATCTACGGTGCACGCGTTTCGCTGTCCGTCGGCATTATGGCCACCGCCATCTCCACGTTGATCGGTCTGGTCATGGGTGCCCTGGCCGGTTTCTACGGCGGCATCTGGGATACGATCATCATGCGCTGTGCGGATATCTTCCTAGCGTTCCCGTACGTGCTGTTCGTCGTCGCCATGATCGCTGTTATCGGCCGTGGCCTTCAGAACGTCTTCATCGCCATCGGTATTCTCGGCTGGCCTTCGATTGCGCGTGTCTTCCGATCCGCGATCCTGACGGTCAAAGAGAACGATTATGTTGATGCCGCTCGCGCTATGGGTGCATCCGATGCCCGTATCGTTATGCGCCACATCTTCCCGAACTCCGTTGCTTCCATCGTGGTCTACGCGACCATGAACATCGGTGGCGCTATTTTGACCGAGTCCGCTCTGTCCTTCCTCGGCATGGGCGTTATCCCGCCTACGCCTTCGTGGGGCTCCATGATTCAGGACGGCCAGCAGTATCTTCTGACCGCTCCCTGGATGATGATCATGCCCGGTCTGGCAATTCTCTCGACGGTGCTCGCCTTCACCCTGCTTGGTGACGGTCTGCGCGACGCCCTCGACGTCAAGATGAAGGACGCATAAGGATGAAGAAGAACAAGAACTATGTGGACCTGAAGGACCAGCCGGTTCCCGAGGGCCAGCATCTGCTCGAGGTCGATGACCTTAAGATGTATTTCCACACCGAGGATGGCGTCGTTCGCGCTGTCGACGGTGTGTCCTACACGCTCGATCGTGGCGAGACCCTGGGCGTCGTCGGCGAGTCCGGTTCCGGTAAGTCCGTGACTGCCATGACCATCATGGGCCTTATTTCGATACCTCCGGGAAAGATTGAGGGCGGCGACGTTCGCTATCGCGGTCGTTCAATCCTCGAGATGACCGAGGAAGAGATGCAGCACATTCGCGGTAACGATATCGCGATGATCTTCCAGGATCCTATGACCTCCCTTAACCCGGTCTATAAGATCGGCAAGCAGGTGGGCGAGGGCCTTCGTCTGCACCGTGGCTACTCCAAGCAGGAGGCGCTCAAGCGCGCCACCGAGCTTTTGGACCTCGTGGGTATCCCCGAGCCCGAGAAGCGCGTCAATGAGTATCCGCACCAGTTCTCCGGTGGTATGCGTCAGCGCGTCATGATCGCTATGGCTCTTGCCTGCGACCCCGACATCCTGATTGCCGACGAGCCCACGACCGCTCTGGACGTTACCATCCAGGCTCAGATTATTGAGCTCATGCAGGAGATGCAGGAGAAGAACGGTAACGCCATCATCATGATTACCCACGACCTGGGTGTTGTCGCCGACATGGCCGACAAGATCATGGTTATGTACGCCGGTCGCCCCGTCGAGTTCGGCACGGCCGAGGAGATCTTCTACGAGAGCCGTCATCCCTACACTTGGGGTCTTATCCGTTCCATCCCGGAGCAGGCCATCGATGAGAAGAAGCCGCTCACACCGATTCACGGCAACCCGCCTTCGCTCATGAACCTGCCGGAGGGCTGCGTATTTTCGCCCCGTTGCCCGTATGCCACGGACAAGTGTCGCAAGCAGCGCCCCGAGCGTGTCGTTACCGAGTCTGGTCACTACTCTGCGTGCCACTACTCCGGCGACCCTGAGTTCCTCAAGAACGCTCCTGAGACGTCCCGTACGCGCAAGGATTCCAAGAAGGGAGGCGAGGCGTAATGGCAGATACCAACGAGCGTACTCCGCTGCTGAAGGTCGAGCACCTTTCCAAGGAGTTCCCCGCTGAGTCCGGCATGTTCGCCAAGCGTTTCTCCAAGCGTGTCGTCTCTGCTGTGAACGACATCTCGTTTGAGATTTATCCGGGCGAGACCTTTGGTCTGGTTGGCGAGTCCGGTTGCGGTAAGTCCACGACGGGCCGTACCATCATGCGCCTCACCAAGCCGACGGCTGGCAAGGTGTTCTTCCAGGGCAAAGACGTTTCCGAGATGAACAAGCATGAGATCAAGGACATGCGTCGCGAGATGCAGTTCATCTTCCAGGATCCTTATGCTTCGCTGAACCCCCGTATGACGATTGGCGAGATCGTCTCCGAGCCCATGACCATTCACGGCGTGGGTACCAAGGAGGAGCGTATCGAGCGCGTCCGCGAGCTGCTGGACGTTGTCGGCCTGAACCCCGAGCATATCAACCGCTATCCGCACGAGTTCTCGGGCGGTCAGCGTCAGCGTGTCGGCATCGCCCGCGCGTTCGCTCTGAAGCCCAAACTGATCATCTGCGACGAGCCGGTCTCCGCTCTGGACGTTTCCATTCAGGCCCAGGTTCTGAACCTGCTGAAGGAGCTCCAGGACAAGTTCGGTACGGCTTATCTCTTCATCGCTCACGACCTCTCTGTCGTTCAGCACATCTCCGACCGCGTTGCCGTTATGTATCTGGGTAAGATGGTCGAGGTTTCGGACTGGAAGACGCTCTACAGTGAGCCGCACCACCCGTACACGCAGTCGCTGCTGTCTGCTGTGCCGGTGCCCGATCCGGATATCCAGAAGACTCGTAAGCGCATCATCCTCGCTGGCGATCCGCCGTCGCCGCTGGATCCGCCGACCGGTTGCCGTTTCCACACCCGCTGCCCGATCGCGCAGGGCATCTGCTCTGAGAAACTTCCCGAGTTTAAGGAAGTTGCACCGGGTCACTGCTGCGCCTGCCACTTCGCGGAGCCGTTCCCGATCAAGGAATCGCACATCGACCTGTAGTCGGTTGTTTGTCCGGGCCCGCCCTGGCGTTGCTTTTCAGAACGTCCTCGGACATGCAAGAAACCCCCGCTGCGCACTTCGTGCGGCGGGGGTTTCTTGCGTCCTGCGGGATGTTCTGAAAAGCAACGCCAGGGCGGGCCCTGCGGTAACTCGGCAGGGGGAGTGCGATTCCTCGATCGCTCACTTTATCTAATAAGAAATTGAGTGAGGCCGGAGCTTTGGCTCCGGCCTCCTTATATAAGGGCTCGGCAAAGCCGAGCCACTAAATTTTGTATCAGCCCCAGAACATATTTGAGAACTGTGCCCGGAGTACATACTCCTAGGGCCGGAATGAGGTTGCTTTCCAACGCATTCCGCAGGGGGCGGCATTGTTTTGTAGCGCGAAGCGCGAATCAAAATAATGCCGCATGCCCGAGGACGCGTTGGAAAGCAACCTCATTCCTGCCCGAACAGGTCCGTCTACCAGCGCATTTACAAATTCGTAAACTTTTTTCAAAAAAGTGCTTGCACAGTTCTCGAATCATAGGTTATTATCTTCCTCGTTGAACGCGCGGGTCTAACAAAGCGAACCGCGGATCAACAACATAGCATGTCGGAGTGGCGGAATTGGCAGACGCGCTAGCTTGAGGTGCTAGTGACCGCTTTTTGGTCATGCGGGTTCAAGTCCCGCCTCCGACACCATCGCATTTGAGAAGCCTCCTCGGAGGCTTTTTTGGTACCGATAGACGGTGAGGTCCACGATGGAAACGCTTGAGCGCAACGAGTGGGCAGACGTTGCCCAACTGGTCGAGATCACGAGCGATGCGGTCATCATCTGCGAACTCGACGGAACCATTCTGCATGTGAATAATCGCTTGCTCGACCTGATGTGTGAGGAGCGCGCCGATGTCATCAATGGTGACGTTAAGGACGTGCTGTACTCTTCTGCCTTTGAGCGCGCGACTGAACATCGTCTGCCATTTGAGACCGATGGCTCCGAGAGTGAGCTGATGCTCAAGCTGAGCGACGGGTCGTTTATTCCCGTCTTGGTTCGCGCGGGTTCCGTCACGCCGCCGCGCATCTTTGGACGCCGTGCGCCGCGTGTCCTGGTGGCGCTTCACAGCATCGAAGAGCAGTATTCCCACGACCGTCAACTCAAGCGTGCGCTATCGGAGCTTAGGGTGGCGAATAAGCGCCTTTCGGGCACGCTTTCGGTCATTATGAGTACCGTTGGCTCCGATGAGCTTCCCAGCTTGCTCGACACCGTTTTGAATCAGCTTGTCGGAACGCTCGATGCATCGGGCGCCGCCATCTATTTTTCCGAGAGCGGCGGTTTTAAGCTCCGTGGTGTTTCCAAGGAACTTGAGGACAGCTATCTGCCCGAGTTCATGCCCTATGGCGCTGGCATTCCGACGTACGTGCTTCGTGAGTCGCGCGCTTGTCGTCTATCGATCCAGCAGGACCTTGAGGGCGATCGAGTCGCCTCGGGCATGTTCATGGATCTGGATAATCGTTCCAAGCACCTGCTGCGCGTGCAGGATATGCCGCCATACCGCAGCGAGATCTGCCTTCCCGTGTTTTACGGCACGCAGGTCCTCGGTGTGCTGGAAGTCGGCTGGAAACGCCCCCAGGCGCCGCTTGCCTATGACGTTAACGTGCTCGAGGTCATTTGCGATTATCTGTCTATCCAGTTAGTCGGTATGGCATCGAGCTTGCGCTCGCGTCGTACCGCAGAGCTTGGCCGCTCGCTCAATGTGTTGCGTGATGAGTTGTTTACCTTTCTAGACGATTCCGCCGCGGCTACCCAGGCGGTGTCGTCCGAGATCTGCAATATGCTCAACTGCCATTTTTGCCCTGTTGAGTATGACGCCAGTCTGGATTCCTACGTCATAGATTTTGAAGGCGGCAGTCGCGTTGCTTTGCCGGACGATCCCGAGAAGCTTTTCTTTTCCACGACGGCGCCAGCGGCACGTCTGGGGGCTGCCCCTGATGGCTTTGAGGCATCTGTTTTGGGCGGCACGAGTGCCGAGGACCTTAAACACGTCCGTATAACTCGCGTTGACGAATCGATGCCTATGGGAGGCTGGCTTAGAGCGCATGGCCTGCCTTGCCAGGGTCTCTACGTCGACGCCGGCATCGAGGCGGGGCGCCCACGCCCTGAGGGCGATGGCAAGCACAGTAACGACGCAATCGTTCCTGCTTCTGTTGCGAAGGGGCCGACGACGCGTGCGCTGCTGCTTCGTGATGGTAGCCAAGAGCCGATTGATGACCTTGAATATGACTACTTGGTGCACTTGGCTCATGACTTTGAACTGATCTATGAAGGCGAATCTCAAAAGCGTGAGGAGCGCCATATCGCTCAGACCCTCCAGATTGGCATGAGAAATTCACTGGGGGATGTTCCGGGAATCGCCGCCGATTCGGTGTACCTGTCGGCCACGAACTCGGCGTTGGTCGGCGGCGATTTCTATACGCTCATCCGTCTTCCCGACGATTGCGCCGTCATGATTCTGGGCGATGTGTCTGGCAAAGGCATTGAGGCCGCATCGATGTCCGCACTCGTCAAGACGGCCCTGACGGCATATGCCTGGGAGGGCGCTGGACCGGCCCGCATGGCACGCTCTCTTAACAGCATGCTTATGGGCTTTTCGAGGGTCGAGACGTTCGTGACGGCCTTTATCGCCAAGATTGACCTTAAAGCCGGACGCGCAACGTATTGTTCGGCGGGCCATCCTCCGACCATGGTCATCAGGCCAGAGTCGATGCCGCTTGGTGGCGGCGAGGCTCGTGGGGGAGAGGTCGAGCTGCTTGGATGCCAATCGGGGGTAATCGGTGCCTTTGAGAGCATGGTGTACGAGACAGGCGTGTTTACGTTCGCTCCTGGTGACATGCTATTTATGTACACCGACGGAACAATCGAAGCGCGTGACCGCTCGGGTGCTTTCTTTGGCGAGCAGCGCCTTCGCGACCTTCTGCTCTCTGTCTCGGGTGAGGGCGTATCGGGCATTTGCGGCAAGGTCTTGGGCGAGCTTGACCGATTTACCGAATCGGCGCTGGACGATGACATTGCATTGGTGTCCCTTGAGTTTTTACGGGGTCGTTCATAGACGACGCTGGGCGGGCTGAATCCGTACGGTTGGGGAAACGAATGCATCGAGTGGGCTTTTTTGGGGAACCATGGTCGTATGAATGAGTGGAATGACATAGCGGTTTTGACGCCACCAGGCGATATCGACATCGCCACGGTGCCTGCGCTGCGTCGGCGGTTAGATGCTTTGATTGGCCGCGGCGTGCGTCGTGTCGTCATCAACTGTCAGGCTGTTAGCTTTATCGATTCTACGGGCTTGGCATTCCTGCTTACGCGCGCTCGTGAGCTTATGAGGCGAGAAGGCCTGCTTTCGCTCGTCAATGCATCAGGTGAAGTTGTTCGCTTTTTGGAGATCGCTCGTCTTGTCGATATCCTTCATGTCGCGGGGCCGGCACGGGAGTCAATTCCTGCCATTCCGGTGGGGGAGCTGCCTCGCTGGAGTAAGAGCGTTGAGGTCCGTCAGGGTATCGAGAATCTTCCATACTACCGACATCGCATCGCCGAACTCCTTGAATCGCTTCCGTTGCGCCGTGACGAGCGCTACGATGTCGCATTGGCGTCGGGGGAGGCGCTGGGTAATGCCTATGACCATGCGGGCGGTATCGGGTGCGTCCTGACGGTTCAGGCCTATGGCGATCGCGTTGTGGTTGAGGTGCTTGATCGAGGTGCCGGCTATTCTATCGATGAAACGAGCGAGCCGGTCGCATCCGAGGAACGCGGCCGTGGTATCAAGCTTATGCGTATGCTCGTCGATAACGTGGAGGTTGCTCGTCGTACGGACGGCGCCGGCACGCGCGTGCAGATGGTGAAGCTGTTTGGCGGAGCGCTGGAATCGTGTGCCTAGCCAATCGCTTTAGCGCGTTTGGCTACTAAGAACATGCGGCAGGCAAGTTTTTTGAAAAAAGTACTTGCGTCTTTTGGACAACTCGCGTAAATTAATAATCCGCAAGCGGACATGGCTCAGTTGGTAGAGCACAACCTTGCCAAGGTTGGGGTCGCGGGTTCGAGCCCCGTTGTCCGCTCCATTGCATTTCCGGACCGTTTAGGCGGTCCTTTTTCGGCGAAGTGGCCAAGTGGTAAGGCAGAGGCCTGCAAAGCCTTTACCCCCGGTTCGAATCCGGGCTTCGCCTCCAGGCAACATCCGGGCGCTCCGGCGCCCGTTTTGTTTTACATATGCGGACATGGCTCAGTTGGTAGAGCACAACCTTGCCAAGGTTGGGGTCGCGGGTTCGAGCCCCGTTGTCCGCTCCAAACTCAGCAGCCCGACTACTACGGTAGCCGGGCTTTTTCGTACCCATCGCTTGGGCTCGAACCCGAGAGGGAGCGAGCGTTAAGCAAACGCGGAGCGTTTGTAGCGAGCTGGCGAGGACGCCGGCAGGCGGCCGAAGCCGGTGCGGATCCGCGAAGCGGATACGCGGACGCCCCGTTGTCCGCTCCAAACGCAGCAGCCCGACTACTACGGTAGCCAGGCTTTTTCGTACCCATCGCCTGGGCTCGAACCCGAGAGGGAGCGAGCGTTTTGGGTCGTGGCTGTGGCGTTGTTTGCCGCGAATATCCGCTTTGGGCGTATCATCATGGGCATCTCGCATAACCTCGTTGCAAGGGAGATACGCCCCATGGCTACAGAAAAGTCTTCTTCGCGCTCATGGATGTCCGACGCCGCGATCTATCAGATCTACCCGCGCTCGTTTAAGGATTCGACTGGTTCGGGTCTGGGCGATATCGCGGGCGTTACCCAGCAGATGGACTATCTTGAGCAGCTGGGTATCGAGGCCATCTGGCTGAGCCCGTTTTACCCATCGCCTCTTGTCGATGGTGGCTATGATGTGGCGGACTACTGCGATGTCGACCCACGTCTCGGCTCGCTTGACGACTTCGATGACATGATCGCTGCGGCTCACGTGCGCGGCATCAAGGTCATTGTCGACATCGTGCCTAACCATTCATCCAACCAGCACCCCTGGTTCAAAGCCGCTCTTGCCGCCGGCCCCGGATCGCCCGAGCGCGCCCGTTATATCTTCCGCGATGGTCGCGGCGAGCACGGCGAGCTGCCTCCCACCAATTGGAATGCCAACTTTGGCGGCCCCGCCTGGACGCGTGTTGCGGACGGTCAGTGGTATCTGCACATGTTTACGCCCGAGCAGCCGGACTTTGACTGGTCATGCCCTGAGGTTCATGCGTTCTTTTGCGACGTCCTGGCGTTTTGGAGCGATCGAGGCGTCGATGGCTTTCGCATTGATGTGGCGCACGGTCTTGCCAAGGATCTCGACCGCGATGACCTCGACCGGTGGCATCTCGCCGAGGGCGATGACATGGTTGACGACGGCACCCATCCGCTGTGGGACCGCAACGAGGTCCACGAGATCTATCGCGAGTGGCGTCGCGTGTTCGACCGCTATGATCCGCCGCGCAGCGCCGTTGCCGAGGCGTGGGTGCTGCCCGAGCGTCAGTATCTCTACGCGCGTCCCAGCGAGCTTGGTCAGACATTTAACTTTGAGTTCGCCAAGGCCACTTGGACCTATGATGACATGCACGCTGCAATCGAGGAGGGCTTGAAGGCGGCCATCGAATCCGATTCCGCCTCGACCTGGGTACTCTCCAACCACGACGTGCCGCGCGTGGCGACACGCTATGCCCTGCCGCAAATCAAGGCGACGCGCTACCACCAGATTGCGCTCGACTGGCTCTTACGCGACGGGTCGTCTTATGACGAGGACCGTGAACTCGGCGAGCGCCGCGCGCGGGCGGCCCTTTAATATGAGAAAGCCATTGTCAATAGGCGTGTTTGTTCGAGCCCGGTTTAAAACCGGGCTTTTTCGTTTCCCGTCGGGAGGGCCCGCGCACGCTGCACGTTTAGTCGACGCTTGCCTGGCAAGCTAATATCCGCGGGC